>CAZTQR010000022.1:34901-38163 GCA_964615795.1 uncultured Ignavibacteriaceae bacterium | reverse complement strand
CGCGGATGGCGCTGATTTGAAGATGTGTGATCCAAGCTAAACTGTTGCGAGCTCAATGGTGATGTATATGAAGTCCGGAGTTAATGGATCTGCGTGCATCTGAGTAATCCGGGGCTAAACATTCCTGGTATTACGCGCAGATTTCGCGGATGGCGCTGATTTGAAGATGTGTGATCCAAGCTAAACTGTTGCGAGCTCAATGGTGATGTATATGAAGTCCGGAGTTAATGGATCTGCGTGCATCTGCGAATTTGGGCCTATGCATATGCAGGAGTGTGACGCATTAAGGAATTAATTCTCTAACGACAATCCGGATAGTCATGACAAACTCAGGTCTCATCAGTCTGCTCAGAACATTTACGAAACATGAGATGCGATCTCTGGGCGAACTCGTTTCATCGCATTCTTCAAACAACAGATCTTCAGTAAGAAGGCTGTTTGCTGCACTGAATGAACAGCATCCGATTTTCAGCAGTGAAGAAACAAGACCCGAAGTCATATTCGAGAAGGTGTTTCCTGGCAAAAAATACAACGGCTCTTCCCTGCGGCCGATCATGCATTATCTGTACGAACTTGCGCTGGACTTCCTGACAGTGAAGGACTTCCGGAACAGCAAACTCACATACGATTTTCACAGGATCACCGCGCTGATCGGGAGAAGGCAATTCACTGCGGCGGGTAAGGCTCTGGCAAATGCAACGGAGAATGTAAAGTCACGCAATATTAATGCAGCTCAGCAGTATTACCACGGCCATCTATTCAAGAATCTGAAACTCGTACTTTCCGAAAACATCCGTGACGGAATCTATCAGAAGTTCTTACCGGACATAAACACCAATGATGTTTACAAGGATCTCTCGGCTTTCTATACACTGAGGACTCTTCAGATGTACATCAATGCCATGAACATAAACAGGCTTTACGGCACTAAACTTCCGGCATCAGAATTTGCGGACGGCCTGAAGCAACTGGACGGCAGGATACTGAAAGAGAATCCGGTCATTGAACTGTTTCTGTGCCTTTCCGGAATGCTTAGCGAGAAGGAGAGCCTTCCTTATTACAGGAAGGCAAGGGCAATACTGAAGAGGCACGGAAACACAATGAACAGGGATGATCTTCACGAGATCTACGTGAATCTTGAAAACTACTGCAATGACAGAATACTTGCAGGAGACAGGATGTTTGAGAAAGAAAAGTTCAGCATCTATAAAGAGGAGATCGAATCAGGAGTTTACCTTTCCGGCGGAATGGTTTCTCCCATATTTCTTAAGAGCGCCGTATCGCTTGCCTTGAGGCTAAAAGAGTACAAGTGGGCGAAGGACTTTCTCGATTCCCACATTGAGCATGTTGAGAAGAAACCGACTCTGAGAAACTCTTACCTGTTCAGTCTTGCCTCATACGAGTTTGCGATGAAGGATTTCGGATCGGCGCTTGAACATTTGTCAAAACTTGAGTTCGACGACGCATACATGGAAGTTGATTCGAAAATAATTCAACTGCTGATCTTCTGCGAGACGGGGTCTCAGGAAACACTTGATCATTCTTTGAAAGCATTCAGCCGGTTCCTGAGAACGGAGAAGGGAATACCTTCGCACAGAAAAGCAAACTACGTGAACTTCTATAAATTTTTTCGCAAGCTAATATTGCTTAAAGAGAAAAAAGACACCTCGGGACTTAAGCTTCTCAGGCGTGAGATTGAGTCAGAGGGGAGGCTTTCACAAAAGCAGTGGCTTCTTAAGGCAGCGGATCAGGATGCAACTATTCTCTCGTAAAATTCCTCATACATCGGCACAACTTTGTCTTCGCTGAAATCCTCTGCCCTCTTTCTTGCATTCTTCGACATTGCCTCATATCTGCGCGGATCCGAAAGAAGGTCAACAGCATATTTTGCCATCCTCTCAACATCTCCAATTTCCGCGATGAAACCTGTTTCGCGGTGAAGATTAAGTTCCGGGAGCCCACCGACGCTTGATGATATCACAGGCACACCGCAACTCATTGCTTCAAGCGCGGAAAGTCCGAAGCTTTCCGATTGCGAAGGCATTATGAAGATGTCGGAAATTGAAAGCAGTTCAACAAGTGCGTCCTGCTTTCCCATAAACCTTACATGATCTGCAAGCTCAAGCTCGCGCACGAGCAGTTCGCAGTCGCTTCTGTCAGGGCCGTCGCCAACGAGGATCAGCTTTGAGTCAACCTTTTTTCTTACCTCATCATAGATCTTTATGACGTCCTGCACTCTCTTGAGCGCCCTGAAATTTGATATGTGAATGAGGATCTTCTCGTTGTTCGGAGCGAAATTCTTCTTGAAGCAGTTGGTCTGTTCATCATTCTGCCTTTTGAATTTTTCTGTATCAACAAAATTCGGAATGACCTCGATATGCTTGTCGATCTTATACTGGATGTTTGTCTTATCGGCAAGGAACTTCGAAACTGCGGTTACCCCGTCTGCTTTCTCAATGCTGAACTTCATGGTTGGAAGAAAGCTCGGCTCAAGACCGGTAAGCGTAATGTCTGTTCCGTGAAGCGTGGTAACGAACCTAATGCTCATGGCGTTGTGAGTCTCCGATCTCAGTATTTCCCTTGCAAGGAATGCGCTTGTTGCATGGGGTATTGCATAATGCGCGTGAAGGATGTCGAGCTCGTGGAATCTGGTGACTTCAACCATCTTGCTTGCAAGCGCAATTGAGTATAGGGGAAATTCAAACAGCGGGTAATTGTTCATCTCCACTTCGTGGTAATAGATGTTGTCCATAAAACCTCCGAGTCTGGTGGGCACCGCATACGATATGAAATGAATCTCATGCCCGCGCTTTGCGAGCGCTTTACCGAGCTCTGTTGCAACTACACCGCTTCCGCCGTAAGTAGGATAACAAGTAATTCCGATTTTCATGCAGACTGATTTCATTCAATATACTTCATGAGGTTCTGAAGTTAAATACATTCGGATTTGTTATGAGTATTACCCGCAGATTTCGCGGATGACGCTGATTGGAAGAGGTGTGATCTAAGCTAAACTGTTGCGAGCTCATAAGTGATGTATATGAATTCTGTAGTTAATGGATTTGCGTGCATCTGGGTAAACCGGGGCTAAACATACTTGGCATTACCCGCAGATTGCGCGGATGACGCTGATTGGAAGATGTGTGATCTGGGCTAATCTGTTTCAAACTCAAAAGTGATGTATATGAAGTCTTTAGTTAATGGAATTGCGTGCAACTTTGCAGTCAGCGGGAACATCTTTTGGCTTAAAAGTCAGATGCAA
>CAZTQR010000022.1:0-34801 GCA_964615795.1 uncultured Ignavibacteriaceae bacterium | reverse complement strand
TGCGTGCAACTTTGCAGTCAGCGGGAACATCTTTTGGCTTAAAAGTCAGATGCAAATAGGGTATCTTTGAACATCTTTACGCAACAAAGCTTTACAAACCAAACCATCACATTATGAACAAGATTCGAACTCTGATCATGGGTGCTGCGGGAAGAGACTTCCATAATTTCAATGTGTATTACCGCAACAACCCTGCGTATGAAGTAGTAGCATTCACAGCAACACAGATACCCTACATTGACAAAAGAAACTACCCTGCTGAACTCAGCGGCAAACTCTATCCGAAAGGCATACCGATCTACCCGGAAGAAATGATCTATGAACTGATAAAAAAGCATGCGATCGACGAAGTTGTTTTCTCATACTCTGACGTTTCATTCAATTACATTATGGAAAAGGGTGCGAGGATCAATGCGGCAGGAGCATCTTTCAGGATGCTTGGGTATGAGCAAACTGCCGTGAAATCATCCAAGCCGGTTATTGCTGTTGTCGCCTCAAGAACCGGAGCAGGAAAAAGCCAGACATCCAGAAGAGTAGTAGAGATCCTGCGTTCACTCGGACTGAAGACCGTCTCAATAAGGCATCCGATGCCGTACGGCAATCTTGCCAAGCAAAAGGTGCAACGCTTTGCAGAGATAGCAGACCTCAAGAAGCACAAGTGCACAATTGAAGAGATGGAAGAATATGAACCGCATATTGCGCACGGATACGTTATCTACGCGGGTGCAGATTATGAAGCTATTGTGAGAGAGGCTGAGAAGGAAGCAGACGTGATCATCTGGGACGGAGGCAATAATGATATGCCTTTTTACAAAGCTGATATCGTGATTACAGTTGTTGATCCTCACAGAGCAGGCCATGAGATGAATTACTATCCTGGCTATACGAACCTGCTGATCGCAGACATTGTAGTGATCAACAAGATTGATTCTGCCGACATGGCAAGCATTAGCGAACTGCGGCAGAACATTGCCAAAGCCAATCCGAATGCTGTAATTGTTGAAGCGGCTTCACCGATTTCGCTTGAAAGCGAGTCTGACTATGCAAAGATAAGAGGCAGGAAGGTTCTTGTTGTCGAAGACGGACCCACGCTTACGCACGGAGAGATGAAATTCGGAGCAGGAGTGATTGCCGCGAAGAAGTTCGGCGCCGCCGAAATAATTGACCCTCGCAAGTATGCAGTCCGATCCATCAAGGAGACTTTTGAAAAGTATCCCGGCATCGGCACTTTGCTTCCCGCAATGGGTTACGGCGATAAGCAGATCAGCGATCTGCAGGAAACAATAAACAAGGTTCCCTGTGACACTGTATTGATTGGTACGCCGATTGACCTTCGCAGGCTGGTAAAGATAAGAAAGCCTGCGGTAAGGGTTGTATATGATCTTCAGGAGATCGGCAAACCTGATCTTGCGGACATCATGGGCGGCTTTCTCAAAAAGCGATGATGCTTCTCATTGCGTTTGGAAATGGACATGACTATGTTTCCGTAAATTTGGTTTTCCCATAGAAGGAATCTTCGTTTCATAAACCCTCGTAAATTGTTTTGACTCGTGCGGCGGCCAGTATCCGTGCCGCCGCCTAATCTATCTTACATTGCAATTGCAGAGAGCCTTCTTTAGAAAATGGCTGGTTGGGTTTATCAGCATTACGGGCGCTTTCATTATCTGTTCGTGCTCATCAATATCTGTGGATGAAGCTGTTGAGATAGATGAAAGCACAGACTGGCTGTTTGTGGGAGGCAATGCCGAGAAGTCTAACATTTCCAAAAGCTCTTACGATTTCAGATTTCCGCTTTCGTTGTACTGGGAGTTCGATTCCGATGCCGGTTTTTCGAAGAATTGCCTGTCGGCGGCTGATGCCGTACTGTTTGCAAGCACTCTGAAAGGCGAATGCTACGCAATAGACATCTCCGGTGGCAGAAGCATTGGCAGGATAGCATTTGACGGCGCTTCCTATTCAACGCCTCTTGTGACCGGAAACAGCGTCATACTGACTTCCACCGGCACCAGCAGTGCAAGAATTGTAAGAACCAGCCTGAGAACAGGATTGATAAGATGGAGCAGATATGTTGGATTCGTTGAATCTTCTCCGATCCTGTACGAGAAGGATATATTCCTTTGCTCAATTAATGGAAAAGCTTACAGACTTAGCGCGGAAACCGGTACAGTGATATGGAGCACGAGGGCAAAGCGGACCGGCAACACTCATCCGCAGTTCTTCACGGGCCCCACAATTTCCGAAGGCAGATTGTATGCCGGAGCAAACAACGGAAGTATGTACTGCTTTGAAACAAAATCCGGGAGTCAGCTGTGGAGTTATGAAACCGGAGGATCCGTTTTCTCCGATGCTTCTGCAGACTCGGGAAGGATCTATTTCGGTTCCGATGACCGGCACTTCTACTGCCTGGACTCTGCCGGCAAACTGATCTGGAAAACCAACCTCGAAACCCGCTTCCTTGCCGCATCAACGTTCTTTGGTGATCAGGTAATTACTGCGGGAACAGACGGCCGGGTGTATTCCGTCAATAAGCGCGACGGGAAAGTCAAATGGACTTTCCGCTCCAAAGGCCCGGTGTCAGGCACTCCCTTGCTTCACAAAGACCTCATATTCTTTGGTTCCTATGATACAAAATTTTACTGCATCAGCGCAGTTGACGGCAGGCTCATATGGAGCCAGGCAACTGAAGGCAGGCTGAGGTCAAGCCCTGTAATTTGGAGGGAATATATATTCATTGCAGGAGATGACAAGTACATATACTGCTTTGCCAACAAAGTAATGAAGACGGAAGAGAGATGAAAATTTTCAGAACCGTCTTGATGATAATACTGACAAATGCCGCAGTTTCTCCTGCAGTCCATGCTCAGTCAGATTCAACAGCACTTTCCGGCACTTCTGATTCTGTTTCTATAACTGTGGTTTCAAATGCTGAAGGAGCAGAAGTGCTTCTCGACGGAACTTCCGTTGGAATGACTCCCCTGAACGGCCACAAGACTGCTCCTGGCATTCATACACTAAAGCTGATCAATAAGAACCGTCTGGGTGAATGGCAGAATGAAAATCTTGTGATTGAACTTGACCTTAGGAGTGACACACTTGTCAATGCTATCTTTCCGTACTATTATGAGTTCAGGTCTTCACCTTCCAATGCTGATGTGTTTCGTAATGACACACTGCTCGGCAATACCCCTTTGCGTTACAGGTCAAATTACTTAATGGGCGGTATGGTGCTTTTCAGGAGAAAGAATTACAGAGACCTGCTTTATGATATGAATACATATGATCCGATAACAGGAGCCAATGTGATACTCAAAAAGTCTGATAATTCTGTCCTTGAGGAGACTGTAAAGAAGAACAAAGGCACCCAATTCAAGACATCGCGAAATCTTCCGGCAATACTCGGACTTGCAACCGCTTCTCTTGCGGCGGGATACTTTGCGTTCGATTTCAAAGACAAGGCAAATGACCAGTACGATCAGTATTTGCTGACAGGCAACAAGGATAAGCTGGATGAATCACGAAAGTATGACAAGTATTTCGCTGCAGGACTTGTGCTCATGCAGGCAGCTTTGGGAGGCCTGGTTTATTTCGTGTTCTTCGACTGATCAGTCAACAATCCCGATCTTCTCCACCGGCTTTACCATCAGCGTCCTCCACAAAACAGCGAGCAATATTATCACCGAACCCACGATTGAATAAATCGTCGGCACTTCTCCCACACCAAGGAAAACCCAGATCGGATTGAGTATCGCCTCGAGCATCGCAATGATCATTGACTCGGTTGCCGATACATACTTAATGCCTTCATTGAAGATCATATAACTAATGCCTATCTGAAACACACCCATGAAGAGGAGAATTGAAAGCTGTGAACCGTCAATCGAGAGCTTCTCATAAATGAATGGCAGGCACAGCAGGCATACAAGCAGGTTACCGGCTACGATGTTTGCCAAAGTACTTTCACTTTTGTGAAGCTGTTTCTTCCATTTCAGGAAAAGCGAAAACAGAGCAAAGCAAATCCCCGAGCAGATAGCAAGAAGATTTCCCTTGATACCGGAGAAGTCAAGCCTGCCAAAGAAGAAAAGCATCATGCCTATGAAGCAGAAGACAAGTGCAATCAGGTTTCTCTTTTCGAATTTTGTTTTCAGGAATATCGGTTCAAGCACAAGCAGGTAGATAGGTGCTGTAAACTGAAGAAAAATTGCGTTTGCCGCAGTTGTCAGCTTTGTTGCCATTACGAATAAGACGAGTATGAACGCGTAGGAAATACTGCACAGGAAGGACACGGGGTCTCTGTCGAGTTTCAGGCTCTTTCCTCTGAAGAGCGTAATAGCCGTTATGGTGCCCGCAGCGAAAAGGGATCTGTAAAACGAGATCTGATATGCATCGAGCGTAAGGACTTTTATGAACAATCCACCCGAGCTCCACAGCAATGCGCAGAAACTGATCAGAATGAGTCCCCGTTTGTGGTCAGGCAGATTTGCTGTAATGCGGTGCATTCAATTATCCTGTTTTGTAAATCGCAGGATCATCTGCCAGGCACAGAAAATTTTAAGGTGTGATCCTCTGAACAAAGTTGAAGGCATTGTTTTCGATCAGTGAAAGATCCGCCGCATCAGTTATTCCGTCACCGTTAACGTCACTTGCAACATAGCCGGTAACAATGTTGAACGCGTCGTTGTCGGCAACTGACTGATCCTGTGCATCAACAATCCCGTCAGAGTTTACATCTCCTCCGAATATGCAGTATTTATTTCCTGACAGAATGAGATTGTTTCCGAACGCGCTCGAAACTGACTGAGTGAAATCATATCCCGGACGCTTTACACCAATGGGGGAAGTATTTCCGGCGCTCCATGTTTCAATTGAATTTCTGTGAAGTATCTGAAGGTAGTAACTGCTCCCGGGCAAAAGCATCTCAAGCGAATATTCACCGTAGCCGGATACATCAACATAATTCTGCGAGATTGATATCAATTGATAAGGCGGTGTTGCACTTCGGGCAAAAACTCTCACAGTATCGCGAATCATCTGCTGACTGCCGGAATCATAAAATCCCTGTAGAAGCGTTTTGGCAGAGAAATTCCTGTATGACATAATGACTGACGTGTCATTGGCGGCTTCATTCCCGTAGAGAAACCTTCTTCCGTTTGAATCATTCTTAAGAAACAGATTGAAGAAGGAAGTGACATATCTTCTTGTAACCCTTTGCTGTTCTGCTCTTGTAATTGTTGCGGGATTGTCAACGAGATCATCCAGCCCCGGCAGGAGGTGAAAGTAACTGTGGTTGCCGCCTTTGATGTTAACTGTCTGCTTGTAAGGAAATGAGTTGTTGTAATGAGGCAATTGCTGGGTCCAGTATGATGCAATGCTGTCCCGCTGACCTGAGAGATAAAGTTGCGGAGACCTTATGCTGTTCGCCGCGCTTATTGAAGAAGGATTTGTATTTGCCGCGGCAAGCGACGCAACTGCGGTAATGGTTGAATCGAATGAGCCGGCAAGAACACTGCACCCGCCTCCCATTGAATGCCCGAAAACACCGCTCACGGAAGTATCCACAACTCCAAAGAAGAAATCCCCCGTCAGAGAGTTTCGCCTCTTCACATCATTTATTACGAATGCAAGGTCAAGCGCAAAATTAGTGTGATTCGGTAAGAAACCGGTTTCGGTTGAAGGCGCGATCACAATGTATCCCCAGCTTGCAAGATGCCTGTACAGCGCAACATAAAGATTCGGATTCAGCGTGAATCCGTGGCCGAAAGAAACCGCCGGGTAGCTGCCGCCCTGAAGCACGGGCGCATTCGTGCCTTCCGACGTTGCAGGATAATAGACAAGTGAAGATATGTTTCTGTTGTTTCTTGAAGCATCAGTAAAAGCGATCGTCCTGTTACCGACAAACGGTATGTATCCCGTATCAGAAGGAACAGTCTGTGCCCCTGACTTATGCGCCACGAACATCATTAACGCACAGATGAAAATAACGTACTTGCTTATATTTTGCTGAATCATGATTTACCGGTATGTGAGTCTTCAGATGACAGTCAACTAAGACAGAAATAACTTCTGAAAAGAGGACGTTTAAAAAAGTCACTTCAAGCGAAAACTGTCCCTGCAGTTCAGTTCACTTCAGCTTCTTCTTCACTTCCTTAAGCATGATCTTAGTCATCTTCGCAAGATCGTATTCATGCTTCCATCCCCAGTCTTCTCTTGCCACTGAATCATCAATGCTCTTTGGCCATGAATCTGCGATAGCCTGCCTGAAGTCGTGCTTGTATGAGATCTGGAATTTCGGAATGCTTTTCTTTATCTCCGCGGCTATCATTGCAGGGTCGAAGCTGATGCCCGAGAGATTATAGCTTGAATGAACCGACAATCCGTTTGCCGGCGCTTCCATGAGCTCAATGGTTGCCCTGATTGCATCAGGCATGAACATCATCGGAAGAGCGGTGTCCGGCTTCAGAAAACATTCATACTTTCCCGATTCAATCGCATCGTAAAATATCTCGACGGCATAATCTGTAGTCCCTCCGCCGGCTTCGGTCTTGTAACTGATGAGTCCCGGATACCTGATGCTTCTGATGTCCAGCCCGTATCTGTTCACATAATACTCGCACCACCTCTCGCCTGCGAGCTTGCTTATTCCGTAAACCGTGTTGGGCTCCATTATGGTAAGCTGTGGTGTATTCTCTTTCGGAGTTGTCTTTCCAAACACTGCAATCGAACTCGGCCAGAAGATCTTCTTTACGCCCACCTCCCTTGCAAGGTCAAGTATGTTGAGGAGACTTCGCATGTTGATATCCCATGCCTGCAATGGAAGCCTCTCCGCATTGCCGGAGAGCACCGCGGCAAGATGATATATCTGAGTGATCTTATATCTGATGACAAAATGAATGAGCCGCTTGTCGTCCATTACATCCAGCAACTGGAACGGCCCTGATTTCTTAATATCTGCCGGTGCATCCTTAATGTCTGTCGCGTACACATTCGAATCCCCGTAGGTCTTTCTCAGAGCCATCACGAGTTCCGAACCTATTTGTCCCGCAGCTCCGATGACAAGTATTTTCTCAGCCATTGATTGTTCTGTTAGATGTCTGTTTGTTTAGATCAGTTTGTATGTGTCAGCTTAATACTTCAACAACCGCTTCCGGCTTCACTTCCGTTTTCGGGATCAGCGCCGGCCAGTATGCAACAACATCCGACGGCTTAGGCCTTCCTCCCGCAAACCCCGTAACGCCCGGAGGTCCTGTCAGTATCAGCGGTGCTATCTCCATGCCAAATCTTTCGATCGATCTTCTGTCGTGCGATCTTACTGCAACTCTGAGAACGACTTCGCTCGGCTCTCCCGGTACGCTTGCAAGCGGCCCGTGGCATGCATTGTATCCCTGGAATTCAGATCTGATCTCATCGAACTTCAGTCCGAGATCATCAAGCCTTGTCCGCAATATTCTGTCTGCCGCTTCTGCTTTCTCAATGGCATCGGGCCATGAATATGTAAGAGATCCCGCCGCACTGTAACCGTCTGCGTAAGACATTGACACTTTGTAGAAAGGTGTTGCAGGCAAACCCTTCACTCCGTAAACTTTCACTCTGTCTTCACCCGCATCCTCAAGTCTGATCGAAGTGAAGTCGGCAATGCAGTCGGGCGTGATGTAGTCTTTCGGATCGCCTATCTCATAGACCAGTTGCTCGCTTACGGTCGCCACACTCACTCGTCCGCCGGTGTTCTCGTGCTTGGTTATTATCACTTCACCGTTGGGGTAAGCTTCCGCGATCGGGAAACCTATCCGCGCAAGATCGGGAATGCTTTTCCAGTCACCGAGGAAATTCCCTCCGCTTGCCTGCCCTCCGCATTCCAGAATATGTCCGGCTACAGTTCCTGCCGCCATAAGGTCCCAGTTGTTCATGTCCCATCCGAACTCGTAGATCATGGGAGCGAGCGTAAGCCCCGTGTCGGTCACCCTTCCGGTGATCACAATGTCGGCGCCCTGCTTTAGGCACTCAACCACGGCCGCTGCACCGAAATACACATTTGCGCTCAGCACCTTGTCCTTAATCACTGTAACCGGCTCTCCGGTCTCCATATTGTTCAGCATAACGCCGGAAGCGGTAAGTGAATCGATCCTGTCAAGGATGTTATCGCCGAGCACAACACCCACCTTGATGCCGCTTATGCCGATCTTCTTTGCCACCGAAAAGATCGCATCCCTGCATGCGAGAGGATTGACTCCTCCGCCGTTAGTGATCACTTTGATTTTCTTCTCAGTGATCACGGGAAGCAACCGCTCCATGAGGGGAGGAATGTCACGCGCATAACCGAGGGAAGGGTCTTTCAGTTTTTGTTTTTGCAGAATGGACATTGTCACTTCCGCAAGATAATCCATCATTATGTAGTCTACCGGTCCGCCCGTTGCCTGCTTGTACGGTGCATCAACAAGGTCTCCCCAGAATCCCTGTCCTGAAGCAATTCTGATTTTTTCTTTCATCTTATTATTTGTAAGTCAATTTTCTTGCGGCGCATGCCGTTGAACATCTCAAAAAAAAGCCCGCCTTGAAGCGGGCTTCATACTGATTCTTTATGATCAGAGCATAGTATTAACATCGGTGTAGCGGAAGTTGAATGCGTCCGCAACTCCTTTGTAAACGATCTCTCCGTCAATCATGTTGAGTCCGAGCTTAAGCTCTTCACTCTCTACGCATGCAGTGTACCAGCCCTTGTTTGCAAGTTCAACTGCATAAGGCAGAGTTGCATTTGTAAGAGCTATGGTTGAAGTGAATGGAACTGCTCCGGGCATATTGGCAACGCAGTAATGAACCACGCCGTCAACAACATAAGTCGGGTTTTCGTGTGTTGTGGGTTTGCAGGTTTCAATGCATCCCCCCTGATCAACCGAAACGTCAACTATGACCGAGCCTTTCTTCATTAACTTCAGCATATCCTTTGTGATCAGTTTCGGAGCCTTTGCACCGGCAATCAGCACTGCGCCAATAACAAGATCGGCAGAGGCGATCGCAGACCTTATGTTGTAAGGATTGCTCATCATCGTTGTAACATTCTTCGGCATTACATCGTCGAGGTATCTGAGTCTGTAGAGATTATTGTCCATTATCGTAACCTGCGCGCCGAAGCCTGCCGCTATCTTGGCCGCATTGGTTCCTACGATTCCGCCTCCGAGAACGACAACGTTGGCGGGTGCCGTGCCGGGAACTCCGCCGAGCAGGACTCCCCTTCCTCCCATTGTCCTTTCAAGATATTTCGCGCCTTCCTGCGGAGCCATTCTGCCTGCAACCTCGCTCATCGGTATAAGAAGAGGAAGTGATCCGTCCTCCTTCTGAACTGTTTCATAAGCCACAGCGATGCACTTTGATTTCATCATTGCCTGCGTGAGTTCCTTTGAAGAAGCGAAGTGGAAATATGTGAACACAACCTGTCCTTCTCTGATGAGGTTATACTCCGGCTTGATGGGTTCTTTCACTTTCATGATCATGTCTGCCGTATCAAATACCTGCTTCGGAGTCTTCAGAATTGTTGCGCCTACCTTTTTGTAGTCCGCATCAGTAAATCCGCTTCCCATTCCCGCATTGGTCTCTACATATATTTTGTGTCCGTGCCTTCTCAACACCTCTGCGCCTATTGGAGTCAAAGCTACTCTGTTCTCATTGGTTTTTATTTCTTTAGGTACACCGATCTTCATGAGTGTGGGTTTAGTTTGTTTGGAATGAACAAAAATAGACTTTTGAGCCGTGTTATTCAATTCAGTTGGCGCTCTCCCGGGCAGACAGCAACCTGCTCCCGGCAGGAATTCAGTGGCTCATTTGACGGTAACCTTCCGGCAGTTCCTTAGTAGTCCTTCAGAATTATTAACTTTACAATGAGAAATGCTGCCGACTGCGTGACCGCAATTGAGATGAGAAATACGCCGATGAATTTGAAGATGACCTTTGCCCATCCTTCCCTGTAGAATTGCCTGTAAGCAATTATGAAGTACACAACCCAGAAGAGGTAGTAGATTCCGACCCCGGCATACCAAACATCCCGTGTAAGGTAAAAGACCGGTGTAAGCAATATGAACACGAGCGTTCTTTGCGCCGATATGAAAGTTATGAAAACGAGGTTTTCGGCAAAGTTGTAACCGGACTTTTTGAAGAACAGCCACGAGAACAATGCGACTACGGGTACGCTGAAGAAGAGCACTACGTTGAAGTACTTATAGAAGAAGATGTTCATTCCAGCCCTGTATCTGACCTGCGGATCGGCACTCTGAAGCAGTGCCGGATCGAGCTTAGGCCCGAGGATGTTATAATTGAGCGTTATGAAAGTGCCGATTGCCACCATGAGTATCATGTACTGAAGCGGGCTGAAATACTTCGCTCTTTTCCCGGAAATATACTCACTCGCCACTTCACCAGGTCTTTTGAAGAGCTCAATTGCCAGATAGAATATCCCCCTGTCAATATGTGTGAATGTATGTATGAACTTGTGGAAATACTCCCTGATAGTAAGCCTGTGCGTGACGGCCTTTTGTCCGCACATATTGCAGTACTTTCCTTCAAATGTATTTCCGCAGTTCAGGCACTCCATTTTGGAAGATCTGATGATTGGGTGATCCGGATTCAGATAACAGCGGGGCAAGTTAACAAAGCACGGACAACTAAGCCATGCAACAATGAGTCATTTCGTATTCGGCAGGCTTAATGTGTAATCACGCCGGAGGCAACAGCGGGGAATTACAACAGGTGCTGAATGAAAGCACTCAAATAGTTATCTTTATAAAACTTAATTAAGTTGAGCAGAGAGATTCCCGTAAAAGAATTTTCAGAGTTCGTAGGAATTGTAAGGCGTCTGAGGAATGAATGCCCGTGGGACAGGATCCAGACTCACCTTTCGCTGAGGCGATGCCTTCTTGAAGAGGCCTATGAAGTGCTTGAAGCCATTGACACAGGAGATATGGATCTTCTGAAGAAGGAGCTCGGCGATCTTCTTCTGCAGGTTGTATTCCATGCAAACATTGCAGAAGAGGAGAACACATTTACTCTGAGTGATGTGATAAGCGGCGAATCGAAGAAGCTCATTGACAGGCATCCGCACGTTTTCGGAGATGTAACTGTTTCAGGCGAAGAAGAAGTGAAGAGAAACTGGGAGAAGCTCAAGAAAAAGGAAGGAAGGAAATCGGCCGTTGAAGGTGTCCCCGATCAGCTTCCGGCCCTTCTGAAAGCATACAGGATACAGGAAAAAGCTTCCAAAGTCGGCTTCGACTGGAACGACAGCGAGCCGGCATTCGAAAAGATACTGGAAGAGATACATGAGCTGAAGGCAAATGTGGACGGCGGAAAAGAAATCAGCGCAGTTGAAGATGAAATGGGTGACCTGATCTTTTCGATCGTTAATTACTCAAGGTTTCTTAAGATCAATCCCGAAGATGCGCTGAGAAGAACGATAGACAAATTCAGGAAGAGATTTGAGAAGATTGAAAAGTACGCGGAAGAAAACGGCAGACAGCTCGAAGACATGAGTCTCGAAGAAATGGATGAGATCTGGAATTTATCAAAGTGACATTGCGTTCTGCTGATTGCGATTCCGATGTTGTGAATTTCATGCCTTCCTTTAACTTGCGGAAAATCACCAATCAAATTGGAGAAAAGTGCATCTGAAGCATAAGAAGAGTTTTGAAAAGGACCATGCGATCGGAGTGATTGTTTACCACGACTTCCACGGGTTGTTCAAGTATCTGATACTCAAGCACAGGAAAGGGCACTGGTCATTTGCAAAAGGCCACCGTGATCCGGGCGAGACTGAGCTTATGACTGCAATACGCGAACTTCATGAGGAAGCAGGAATTGATGATGTCGAATTCCTTAAGGAAGAAGTGATGCTTAAGGAAAAGTATCAGTTCATAAACGGCAAAGGTGTCCATGTAAAGAAGGATGTTTGGTATTTCATTGCCCGCTCAAATACAGAGGATATCGTTGTTGACAACAAAGAGATCACGGCATACAAGTGGTGCACGCTTTTCGAATCAGAAAGAAAGCTGACATTCAAACAGTCATATAGGATCCTGAGGGAAGCAGATGCCCTCATAAGAAAACATAATTTAAAGTCCGTAACATAGGCTATGAATCATTCAACATTTTCAACAACAGCATTCCTGATTTCACTCTGCATGCTGTTCGCAGTCAAGGCGCACTCCGGAGATAAGGTCGAAGAGCTTGGACATGCGATCGATTCAATCGTTTCAACAACCAATTGCAAAGTGTCAGTTCAGGTGGCAACTGCGGACAAATACGATCTGCTCTATACTCACAATCCGCAGGCCGAGATGATTCCCGCATCCATAACGAAGCTGATAACTGCCGCGGTTGCTATTGACGTGCTTGGAATAAATTATGATTTTAAGACAATCGTTTACAGCGACGATTCCAACACGAAGGACGGCATCGTGAACGGCAACCTCTATCTCAAAGGTTTCGGCGATCCAGACCTTAATTCGTCTGATATCTCATACCTGGCAAGAGAGATCGCGGGCAAGGGAATTAAAGAAGTTACTGGCAACATAGTATATGATGAATCATTTCTTGATGACAAACATTACGGCCTCGCAGATTATTATTCGGGTGACACTCAGCGCGGTTACTGGCCTTATGTAAGCGCCATCAATCTGAACAAGAATCCGGGACAGTACGATCCGGCTTCTTCTGCCGGAGATCTGCTTATGTCTGAACTGGTTTCCAACGGAGTCAGTCTGACCGGGATTGTGATTGCGGGAGAGACACCGGCAGCCGCAAATCAGGTGGCGGAAGTATCACACTCACTTTATGATGTTATCAGCAGGATGAACAAGGAAAGCGACAATCACTCTGCTATCACAGTGTTCAAGGTTGTTGGAGCAGAGTACAAGAACAATCCTCCCGGCTCGCTTGAAAAGGGCGAGCAGGCAGTAATTGATTTTCTCACAGAGATCGGCAACCCGAGAGGCAGTTTCGATATTGTTGAGGGCTCCGGGCTATCACGCTTCAACAAAGTGAATTCCGATCTGTACATTCGTCTGCTGAAGTACATGTATGATGACGTAAAGACCTTTGATTATTTTTATGCATCGCTTTCTATTGCAGGAACTGACGGCACTCTGAGGAACAGAATGAAAGGAACGGAAGCCGAGAAGAATGTTCATGCAAAGACCGGCACTCTGAATTCAGTAAGTACGCTTGCCGGCTACGCGGTTTCAAGGGATATGGAGCTGATTCTTTTTTACATTGCCATGAACGGATTCGGCGGGGGACACAATGAGGCCCGGTACAGGCAGGACCTTATATGCGAACAGCTTTGCATGTTCACTCGAAAATGAATGCAATGAGTACAAAAGAAAAACTTTTTGAGGATTTTGGCGGAACAGTTGAAGAGATGAGGAAACTTATACTTTTCAACTCCTCCCACACCTGGGACGAAGTGATCGAACAACTCATGAAGGCAACGGGCTATGATCCCGTACACTGCGAACAGATCGCCATGATCGCGCACACAAAGGGCAAAGCTGTCGTGAAGTCGGGTGATGTTGATGAACTGTCGCACATAAATTTCATTCTGAAGGAGATCAATCTGGTAACATCCATTGAATAACGCCTCAAATCTTCAGGCAAAACGGAGATCCGCGAGGCAATACTTCCGGAGATCAGCCTGTGTTCGCCGTTCTGCTTCACAAACTTCTTCCTGATAAATGCAGTATAAACTCGAATCAAAATACAAGCCGACCGGCGATCAGCCGCAGGCGATAAAGGAACTCACCGAAGGAATACTACGGGGTGAGAAGTATCAGACCTTTCTCGGAGTTACGGGTTCCGGAAAGACTTTCTCCGTTTCCAACGTTATCGAAGACATCGGAAGGCCTGTGCTTGTGATGTCGCATAACAAGACACTTGCGGCTCAGCTCTACGGCGAGTTCAAAAGGTTCTTCCCGAAGAACCGCGTCGAGTTCTTCATCTCCTATTACGATTACTATCAACCGGAAGCGTACATTCCGTCATCCGACACTTACATCCAGAAGGATCTTTCCATCAATGAGGAGATTGACCGGCTGAGGCTTCGGGCAACAGCCGCCATTCTTGAAGGAAGGAAGGACGTAATCGTTGTTTCATCCGTGAGTTGTATTTACGGCATTGGTGCGCCTGAGGAATACGCCGAGCAGGTGCTTGTTGTCAAACAGGGTGAGAAGATGGGAAGGAAAAAACTTCTGACCAAGCTGTCCGACATTCATTACGTCAGAAATGATTCCGAATTCAAACGCGGGGCATTTCGTGTCAGGGGCGATATTGTGGAAGTGATACCGGCTTACGAAGATGAGACTGCAATCCGAATTGAGTTCTTTGATGATCAAGTGGAAAAGATCTCCTACTTCAATTTCAAAGAAGGCAAGGTAACGGGAACTGATGTGAGCTGTGTTCTTTATCCTGCAAAGTACTTCGTCACCAACAAGGACAAGATCGAAACGGCGCTTGTCAATATCCAGGAAGAGCTTGAGGAAAGGGTCGAGTATTTCAAATCAATCGGAAAGTACATAGAGGCCGAGAGGATCTCACAGCGTACTAACTTTGACATAGAGATGATCCGTGAGGTCGGATACTGCAACGGCATTGAGAACTACTCACGTCATCTTGACGGACGAGCCCCGGGTTCGAGGCCTTCCTGCCTGTTTGATTACTTTCCTAAAGACTATATACTTGTCGTTGACGAGTCACATGTGACCGTGCCTCAGATACGGGGCATGTACAACGGGGACAGGATGAGGAAGAAGACACTTGTCGAGTATGGTTTCCGCCTGCCTTCTGCGCTTGACAACAGGCCTATGACCTTTGAAGAATGGGAATCAATGGTGAATCAGGCGATATTTGTAAGCGCCACGCCCGGTGATTACGAACTCGAAAAAAGCGGCGGCGTGGTGGTAGAGCAGGTGATCCGCCCCACGGGCCTGCTTGATCCGGAAATTCAGGTACGGCCCGTCAAGAATCAGATAGATGACCTGATCAATGAGATCCGAAAGCGAAGCGCAAAGAAGGAGCGGGTGCTTGTAACGACTCTTACAAAAAGGATGAGCGAAGACCTTACCGACTACCTTCTCGGAATCGGAATTAAAGTGAAGTACATGCACTCTGAAGTGCAGTCGCTTGACAGGGTGGAGATCCTTCGCGGACTGCGGCTCGGAGAATTTGATGCACTGGTCGGCGTCAACCTTCTTCGCGAAGGACTTGATCTTCCTGAGGTTTCGCTTGTTGCAATTCTCGACGCAGACAAGGAAGGATTTCTTCGCTCTGAAAAATCCCTTCTTCAGACCGCCGGCAGGACAGCGCGGAACGTGAACGGGCTTGTTGTGATGTATGCAGACAAGGTGACGGAGTCAATGGCTAAGGTGATAGAAGAGACAAGCAGGAGGCGGGAGATACAGACGGAGTATAACAGAAAACATGGTATCGAGCCAAAGACAATTTACAAGACGCTTGAGGAGATAATGTCATCGACAATTGTGGCCGAGTCAAACGCAAGTGCAAACAGAAAGAAGAACGAGAAGAAAGCAAAGGAGGAGAGATCAACTCTGAGTCTGATCACAAGTAAGGTTGAGAGGACACTCGATTCCGAGAAGCGCAGGGAACTCATTGAGCAGCTGCGCGCCGAGATGATAAACGCGGCAAAGGACCTTGAGTTTGAACGCGCCGCCGAGCTGAGGGATGAGATCGAAAAGCTTAACGGTTAGAACTTATCAGCCGCAGACTTTTTTGAATACACGCAGAAAGTTTCCGCCGAGGATCTTCTTCACTTCATCAGAAGTGTAACCGCGTTCAAGAAGGGCTTTCGTAATCTCCGGATACATCGTAACATTCTCAAGCCCCGCAGGCGGAGTGATGCCTCCGTCATAATCCGAACCGATGCCGATGCAGTCAATCCCCCCGGTCTTCTTCAGATGGTCTATGTGATTCAGGACATCATTAATATCAGCCCTGCCTTTGCTCACAAGAAACTTGTCATAGAAATTCACGCCGATGTAGCCGCCCTTTTCCGCAATTGCCTTTATCTGTTCGTCGGTAAGGTTTCTGTAATGAGGATTAAGCGAATAGCAGTTTGAATGAGATGCAATTACCGGATCCTCGGATATCTCCATCACATCCCAGAATGATCTTTCACCAAGATGAGAAACGTCAATCAGCATTCCGGTCTCGTTCATTCTTTTTATTACAGCTCTTCCGAAATCAGTCAATCCGCCTGTGATGCCTTTCTCAGTCTCATCCCTCGCAGATGATGCAATGAGATTGGAGTTGTTCCACGTAAGCCCGATGTACCTTACTCCAAGGTCAAAGAACTCCTTCACCCTGCCTTCATCATCACCAATTGCTGTGCCGCCTTCAATTCCGATTAGTCCGCAAAGTTTGCCGAGCGAGACTATTCTCATAATGTCATCATAAGTATATGCGATCTCCATGCCGCCGGAGTTTTCGCCGGCCATCTGCTTCAGCCTTTCGATCTGATCAAGTGTGAACCTGTACGAATTCCTGAACTGCTTATTCGGAATCCACACGGCAAACACCTGCACATCAACGCCGCCTTCCCTGAACTTCGGAATGTCGGAATGCGTAAATGAATTGTCGGATGAAATGTCAGCGCCTTTGTCGTACACCTGATACATGAAATCATTGTGCGTATCAACAAAGACAGCTTCATTGTGCAGTTTCAGATAGTCTGTTTCCGTAGTGTCCATTTGAGAATGATTGATATTCACTGCTTTGGTTAGTTGCGGATCATTCGACTGCAGGATGCCCGGTTCTTCCTGTTCTGTGCCGCGCAGGTAAATCATAAGCGCAACAACAGCGGCCAGCAATGCAGGAACCGCCGCAAGCAGGAATTTCCGGTGATCAATACTCAAGGTCATCTTCGAGGAAAGAAGAATTGTCTGTGTTAATTGCGATCTTCGCAAGTTCGATGTCCTTCTCCCGCACAAAGAACTTTATTGGACGCTTAAGCGCAATTCTTCCTATGGGTGTGTTGAATGTTTCCATTGACATCGCTATGTCAAAGTCTCCCATAACGCTGAACTCGATCTCTTCATCAGCAAGCTTTGCCTTGATGAGATTTGCCTCCATGGGATCATAGGTGGAATAAACTTCAATCATGTCCAGCCGTCACTTTCCATTGAAATTCAACAGCGGCATCAGCTTCTGATCATAAGGAGCGATCACAAATGAGTTGTTGGGAGAATTCACAAGCTCCTTGAGCGTTTCGATGTACTTCCACTGCAGGTAAGAACTGCTGATTGTGCTGTTGATTATCCTCTGCGCTTCTGCAACTCCCTCTGCTTCAACCTTCTTCCGTTCAGCTTCCTGCTTTTCCTTTTGCAGAACGTAAACCATCTGCTGAGCCCTCTGCTCCGCGGCGATCTTCTCGTCAATAGCTTCACGTACCTTCTGCGGCAATTCGACATTTCTCAGAAGGACTTTCTCAAGTATCAGCCCTCTCCCTTCAAAGGATTTCTCAAGCTGCTTTGCAACCTCGTTGACGTAATCATTCCTCTTGGAAGAGTAGATATCCGTTGCAACGTAGTTTACGGCTACATCCCTTATCGCGGTCCTTATCGCGGGAAGAACTATCTTCGACTCATAATCTGAGCCGATGGTCCTGAGTATGTTAGGCGCATCGTCTGCAGAGAGCCTGTACCAGACTGTCACGTCGAGTATAAGCGTCAGTCCGTCCGAAGACAGCGTCTGTATCGGGTCACTTCTCTTGATCTCTGTCACGCTCACATCCTGATCGTTAGCGCCGCTCATTGTGTATGCCTGCGTCTTGATGTCGAGCTTTTCAACTTCCATCAGAGGATTGATGAAGTTCAGTCCGCTCCTTAAGATTCCGTCCTGAACTTTTCCGAAAAGTATCTGCACTCCCACTTCTCCCGGCCCCACCTGTACTACGCAGGCATACATGATCGCAAGCAGTATTGCGCCTCCGAGCGCAAGCCGTACAGAATTGATCACTTTCATTGCGGCGGGGTTATTATGAAGCTGTCCTCTTATTATGGAGAGGACGATTATTGCGATTACGAGGAAGATCGTTATGCCTATCATTGTAGTGTAATTTGTAATTGAACGGATTCTCCCGAACTATATTGCGAGAAACCTGCGTGCCTCGGCGGTTTTGTTAAGCAGTGACCCCGTTTCTGCGCCTGTCGCCGTTATGTGCCCAAGCTTTCTGCCAGCCCTTGACTCCTTCTTGCCGTACAAATGAAGATATACATTTTCCATCCTCATTATCTCACTGATGCCTTGTGTGTCCGCTACCATGTCAGATTTTCCGAGTACGTTGATCATAACTGCGGCAGGCACTTTCAACTCAGTATTACCCAAAGGAAGTCCGGCAATTGCCCTGATGTGATTCTCAAACTGCGAACAGCCGCAGGCTTCGATTGTGTAGTGGCCTGAATTGTGAACGCGCGGCGCAAGCTCATTCACAAGTACTTTGTCTCCGCAGAGAAACATCTCAATACCCATGACTCCTGCATACGACATTGACTCAAGCAGTTTCCTGCTTAACTCTTCAGCCTGTTTCCGGATCTCCGGAAATCCTTTTTCATCCGCTATCACGTACTTGCAGATGTGATTCTCCTGAACGGTCTCCACAACCGGGTAAATTCTGAATTCACCCGTTGAAGACCTTACGGCCTGTGTGGCAATTTCCTTTTCAAATTCGATGAACCTCTCGCACATCAGCTTTCCGCGCTTCGAGAGCATCTCCATCGCAGAGTGTATCCCGCTTTCGCCGTCAATTTTTGCATTGCCTTTGCCGTCGTATCCCATGGTTCTCGACTTGAGTATCACAGGATATCCTTGTTCCCGCGCAAAGTTCTTCACGTCTTCCTCATTGTTCACTTCGCAGTAATCCGCAACAGGGATTCCCAGTCCGGAGAGAGTGTTTTTCTGTATCAGCTTATCCTGGATCATTTTCACGGAAGCAGAACCGGGCAACAGCTTCCTGCCTGAGTTCTCAATGCATTCGAGAATGTGATAATCAATGAACTCATTCTCAAGAGTTATCACATCGCAATTCGAAATGAACTCCCTTACCGTATCCGCATTGTTCCAGTCGCCAACAGTTTCAAACATGGTGATCCTGCCTGCAGGAGAGTCGGCTTCCTTTGTAAGCACATGAAAGTCAAATCCATAGCGGCTGTTCTCCTCAATGATCATTCTTGCAAGCTGTCCGCCGCCGAGAATACCAATCTTCATTTCATCAGTATAATGGTCATCGCCTCACTTGCCCAGAATGCCGTTGTACTCGGGCGTGTTGCCGAGTACTTCAAGCGCTCTCTGAAGCTGTTTGTCATAAGGGAATGTTGCCTGGATCTGTTCGGCTTCATTCTCCCGCAGTTTGTTGATCTCATTGTAAATGCTGAGAAGGATCTCCTCTTTTGCCGAGCTCAGCTCTTCCGCTTCACCGGTCTCTACCTGCGTTTCGATCTTTCTGAGCGAATTGTCAAATTCATTTCCGTAGTTCCTGCCTGATGCAAGCTCCCGCAGTTCATACAGCTTCTTCTCTATCTTCGAATCATAACTGAATCCGTTTTGTGCAATGAATGACTTGAATTCATCAAAGAGTTTATCATCGGGTGCTACAGGCCCTGTGCCGGGATTTGCAGAAATGTAATACGTTGCAAATTTGAAGAACATGTCCTTGGATATGAGAGCGGAGTGAATGTCACTTTCGGCCTGAACACTTATCTCAACATCCGGAGTAATGCCGCCGAGCGCTTTGACGGTCCTTCCTCCGAGTGTCCTGAAATCACTCTGGCTGTACTTGTCCTTGTCAATGAACACCCCGTACTTGTTCTCCTTGAAATAGTTCTTCTCCTGGATCCATCTCCCCGAAGGAGTGAAATACCTTGAGCCGGTGATCTTTAGCTGTGCCTTCTTGTCAAGATCTCTTATCTGCTGTACGAGCCCTTTGCCGAATGACTTTGTTCCGACAATAACTCCCCTGTCAAGATCCTGCACGGCGCCCGCAACAATTTCCGATGCAGATGCTGTGCGTTCATTTATAAGCACAGCGACAGGCACTTCCGGGCCGATCATCGGATTCTCATCCGAAAAATATTTCTTTTCCGAATCGGCGCGCTTTCCTTTTGTGATCACAAGCAGGCTGTTCTTAGGCACTATCTTATTGAGGATACCGATTGCCGCATCAAGAAGTCCGCCGCCGTTATCGCGAAGGTCCAATACAAGAGCTTTCAGGTCACCTTCCGATTTCAGTGTTTTTATGGCATTCTCCACTTCGCTTTCCGAGATGGTAGTGAATCTGTCGAGCTTTATGTAAGCGATCCCCTTATCCTTCGGTTCAAGGTAACCGAAATAGGAAACGTTCTTCAGAATTATTTCCTGTCTTGTGAGCATAAAGTCAAGCATTTCACCGTCCCTTTGCACAGTCAGCTTCACTGCGGTTCCCACAGGCCCGCGGACAAGCCCGCGCATCCTGTCAATCTTCTCATTGTTCAGGTCCCTGTCATCTATGCGGAGGATCACATCCCCTATCCTGAGTCCCCTTTTCTGCGCCTCATATCCGTTCATGATCTCAGTAATCACAAACTGGCTGTCGCGCACTCCCACGGTAACTCCGATGCCTCCGTACTTACCCGTGGTTATGAGGTCTATCTGATCCCGGCTGTCTTCATCTATGAAAGTCGTGTAAGGATCAAGTGTTCCGAGCATGCCTTCAATTCCCGCTTCCATGAACTTGTCCGCATCAATGTCATCAACATAATTCAGGGCGATCTCCTTATACACCTGTCCGAACAGGTCCATGTTCCTTCCGATCTTCTGATAAATGTCATCATCGCCCCGGAATCCGATCCCGAGGAACAGCATTATAACCGCCGGAAGCACAAATGATGCAACGGCCTTATTCCTGAGTTTCATTTTATATCTGTGATTTTCTTTTTTTCAAACCTGTGGATTGAGGATGTTACTGATTGGTGAATGTCGTCAATGGTCATGGAGCCGTCAACAACCACAAAGCGTTTTTTGTTCTTGCGGGCAATCTCCCTGTATCCCGCTATCACCTTTCTGTAGTAAGTTATTTTTTTTGATTCGATCCTGTCTGCCGACCTTCCAAGCGACTTCTTCCTTCTGAGCCAGCAATCAATATCAATATCCAGAAGAAAAGTGACGTCCGGCACTGTGCCGTTTGAAGCTATGCTGTTGACTGTGCTTATCATCTTCAGGTCTAACCCGCCGCCGTAACCCTGGTATGCTGTTGATGAATCATAATACCTGTCGCTGATGACATAATGCCTGCGCTTCAGTGAGGGGATTATGATCTCGTTTGTAAGCTGTCTTCTTGAAGCGGAAAATAACATGAATTCGGTTGTATCGTCCATAAGTTCATGATCTTTGTCAAGCAGGATATCCCTTACCTTCTCGGAAATGACCGTCCCTCCGGGTTCCCTGACTATCACCACTTTCCTCTTCATATTCTTCAGATAGCTCTCAAGCAACCTGATCTGCGTTGATTTGCCGCTCAGGTCAATCCCTTCGAATGTTATGAACATAATGCGATTTAGAGTGGTCAAATTATGCAAATCGCAGGTGAATTTCAAAATAATAGTTTTTCGAGGTGGCGCGGCTTTAGCCGCGTGCCGGAGCAGAAGTATCCGGGAGCATTAACCGGTTGGGGAAAATCGATGAATCTTGTTGCGGGTTTTAACCCGCAGGAAAAAGCCCATGGTTTTAACCATGGGCTGAATAGTGTTTGTCCGGATCCGGAAGATCAGTATCCCTTGCTCTGCCGGCAGGTAATTAATGCGGCAGGCTGTCTCTGAACTTTCCGTAGATCCATGTTCCTGTTATTGCCGAGACTATCGTAACAAGCACAACCGTAAATCCACTGCCGACCTGCGCAAACAGGGGGCCCGGACATGCGCCCGCAATAGCCCATCCGATGCCGAAGATAAGCGCACCGTAAATGTTCCCTTTGTTGAATTCCTTGTCCTCAAATGTGATCTTCTCCCCGTAAATGCTCTTCATGCCGAGTTTCTTTATCAGCATTACCGAAATTGCTCCGACTACAACGGCAGTACCGATCACTCCGTACATGAAAAATGACGTAAGCTGAAACATCTCCTGAATCCTGAACCAGCTGATTATTTCGGCTTTCACGAAGACTATTCCGAATACGATTCCGACAATTGTGTATTTGAAATTGTACCACCACGGATGCACAAGCTTTGATTCATTCGTGCAGAGAGTGTCCTGGTGCCGTATCTCGATCTCCTCGAGAGTTTCTACATGATCGTTGAATGACATTATTGTACGAGTTTAAAGATTAACGGAAGAAGAAGATTTGCAGATATGAATCCGCCCGCCATGAAAAAAATGGTAGCCACAAGCGAAGCCTTTTGCAGATTTGCAAGCCCCATAATTGAATGCCCGGAAGTGCATCCGCCTGCATACCTTGTTCCAAAGCCGATCAGCAAACCGCCGATAACAAAGAAGATGAGCCCCTTCAGTGAGAACAGATTATCCCAGTTGAAAAGGTCTGCCGGCATAAGGCTCGTAAAATCCTTTATCCCGTAACTTTGAAGCTTCTCCATTGTTGCAGGCGCGACCTGCACCTGAGCCGCCGGATCCGTAAGGAAAGTTGATGCAATGTAGGCACCGATGATTATTCCTGCTACAAAGAACAGGTTCCATACTTCCTTCTTCCAGTCGTATTTGAAGAATTTGATATCACCCGAAAAGCAGGCAGCGCAAATGTGCCGGAATGATGAGGATATTCCGAATTTCTTATTGCCAAGTATCAGGAGAAGCGGAACTATGAGTCCTATCACTGTACCGCTCACAGCCCAATGCCATGGCTGTTTTATTAGTTCAAGCATTTGTTGTCAGAAAAGTTAAATTGAATTAAACTGAAGCTCACCCCCTTCGCAAAGAGGATGAGCTATTTTTATCATATCGAATTATGCCTTTGCAGTCTTTGAACTGCACACATAGTCGGTCCTTGGTACGTTGGTTGTCTTGATCGCGTCATAACCGCCTTCAACTTCCCTGAAGTTTTCCCATCCGCGTGATTTCAATATTGACGCGGCTGTCATGCTTCTGTAACCGCCCGCGCAATGTATGATGAAATCCTTGTCCTTTGGAAACTCGGCAAGGTTCTCGTTTATGTAATCGAGCGATATGTTCAGTGCACCGTCAACATGCTCCGCACTATATTCACCGGGCTTCCTAACGTCTATTACTATCGTGCCGCTCTTTCCGTATTCCTTCTCAAACTCTTCAGGCTTTATCCTGTTTATCGTATCAATCTCTTTCCCTTCCTTTTCCCATGTAGCAAATCCGCCTTTAATATAGCCGATCACATTGTCATATCCCACCCTTGCAAGCCTCATCACAGATTCTTCTTCCCTGCCCGGCTCGGCAACTATCAGCAACTGTTGCTTAACATCCGGAATCAGCGCTCCCACCCACGGTGCAAACTGGCCGTCAAGTGATATGTTAATGCTGTTCGGAATGAAGCCCTTTGAGAATACGGAATCATGCCTTGTATCAAGCATCACTGCATCGGTCTCGTTGGCCGCTGCCTCAAATTCGCCGGCTGTCATTGCTTTCAATCCTCTCTCCATTACAGTATCAATGCTTTCGTAACCGAGCTTGTTCATTGCAACATTCATCGGGAAATATTTCGGGGGCGGCAAGAGTCCTTCCGTCACTTCTTTCACAAACTCGTCTTCGGTCATGTCTGCTCTTAAGGCATAGTTTGTTTTCTTCTGCTCGCCTATTGTTGAAACTGTCTCCTTACTCATATTCTTTCCGCATGCACTGCCTGCCCCGTGTGCGGGATAAACCAGAACGTCATCCTGTAAGGTCATCACTTTGTCTCTCAGCGAATGAAAAAGAGTGGCGGCAAGTTGCTCCTGAGTCATGCTCGCAGCCTTCTGCGCAAGGTCCGGCCTTCCTACATCGCCAATGAAAAGAGTGTCGCCTGTGAAGAGTGCCTTGTCATTTCCTTTGTCATCCCTGAGCAGAAAGCAAGTGCTTTCCATTGTGTGTCCGGGAGTGTGAAGCACCTTAATCGTCAGGTCGCCTACCTTGAACTCATCGCCGTCTTTGGCTATGATCGCATCGAAAGACGGCTGAGCTGTCGGGCCGTATATGATCTTCGCGCCGGTCGCCTTTGCAAGATCCACATGTCCGCTTACAAAGTCTGCGTGAAAGTGTGTTTCAAAAATATACTTGATCTTCACATTGTCTTTCTTTGCCCTCTCGAGATAAGGCTTGATCTCTCTCAGAGGATCAACAATTGCCGCCTCTCCGTTGCTTGTGATGTAGTATGCCCCTTGAGCCAGGCATCCGGTGTAGA
The DNA here is from genome assembly GCA_964615795.1 of uncultured Ignavibacteriaceae bacterium. Lineage (GTDB taxonomy): Bacteria > Bacteroidota > Ignavibacteria > Tepidaquicellales > Tepidaquicellaceae > JADJAH01. The sequence goes on along the minus strand of CAZTQR010000022.1, from coordinate 10,428 downwards.
TCTGTTCGATTTTCATGTTTGTGTGAGTTTTATTGTTATTAGAAATTTTCAGTCTTTCTTTACATTTCCCCCGTACTTGATTATGCCGCCGGACAGGTTATAGACTTTATCAAATCCCTTTGCAGACATGATCTTGCATGCCTTGGCGCTTCTGTTCCCGGACCTGCAATAGACCAGATATGTCTTTGAAGGATCGAGCTTCATTATCTGCTCTTCAAAATCAGGTGAGCTGTAGTCAAGCAGAAGATCTGCTCCGTCAATGTATCCTCCATCCCATTCGCCCTGTGTCCTAACATCAATAATCACGGTATTCTCGTCATTCATCAGCCGCTGAAATTCCTCTCCTGTAATGTCTTGATATACCGAAGACGAGTCGCTGCCGAAGAATTTGCTGAAGAATCCCTGCTTTGTTGTTGATCCCGCAACTGACGACAAAAGGAGTGAACCCAGAATCGCGCCGTATGCAATGGAGATGTATTTGTTGGATGTTATTGGGCATGCCCCTGATGTGCACCCGACGAATTTCCAGTAAAGGAAGCCGGCGATGCCGCCGATCAGAATTCCGATGTAAGTCATTTCAATTTTTTTCTTAGATTTATGAAAACTTCTCCTCCGCTTCTTTGCGGGATGGAATTGTAACATCTTTCAAGAACTTTCAGGTCAAAATGAGATTCGAAGATACTCCTGTACTCTAGAGCTGATCCTCCGAACGGCGGGCCTTCCTTTTCAAACTCCTTATCAAAAAGCACTCCCACCAGTCTGCCTTCTTCCGAAAGAAGCTCACGCATCTTTTCTGCATATTCCATTCTTTTGGCAGGATGAAGTGCACAGAAGAAAGTCTGTTCAATTATGACATCATATTCTCCTTCATGTTCAAAGAAATCCCGTGTGATCACATTTACAAACTGCTTTGATTCAAACTTCTTTCTCAGATTGTCCGTGAGTTTGTCGGAAATGTCAATCAGCGTTATGTCGCTGAATCCTTTATCAGCAATGTATTCTGCTTCGTACGAATTGCCACAGCCCGGAATGAGTATTCTTAGGTCTTTGCTTTCCAGCTGGTCTATGTATTCCGCAATTGCGGGAGATACTCTGCCAATGTCCCAGCCGGTTTCGCCGGACTCATAACGCTCATTCCAGTAATCTGCATTCAGATCCTTCATGCTTCCTTTGTTCATTGTCATCCTCTGAATACTGTCTCCCTGATCATTATATAGATTCCCATTACAAGTACAAACCAGCCAAAAGCCGGTTTTAGCTTATCCCCGTGGATCTTCTTGGCAAGCGTGCTTCCCACATAGATTCCGACGACGGTAAACAACGACACTGCAAGCAGAAACATCCAGTTGATGCTGACTCCTGCGCTGATATCACCCGTGAATCCTATAAGTGATTTGACAGCAATTATGAGCAGTGACGTGCCAACCGCTTCTTTCATGGGAAGTCCCGCGAGCAATACAAGGGCAGGAATTATAAGAAAGCCGCCGCCTGCGCCAACGAATCCCGTAAGTACTCCCACTACCGCGCCTTCAAGAAATATCAGAGCATAGTGATGTCCCGGCTTCAGTTTTTTCGTATCAGGAGCTTTGGTCTTTTTTATCATGGAGACTGATGCAGCTATCATAAGTGCGGCAAACACTGTCATGATGAACATCGGCTTTGTGTACTGAAAAGAACCGACGGTAAAAACGATGTCCGGGATCGCGGGCATAATATACTTCCTTGTAAGGAACACCGCTATGAGTGACGGTACCGAGAATATTGCTGCGGCCTTTAGATTTACAAGTCCGTTTCTGTAATAGTTGGCGGAACCCGCCAGGGCCGTGAGTCCAACTATGAACAGCGAATAAGATGTGGAGATCTCCGCGCCAAGCCCGAACACATACACGAGTATCGGCACTGTCAGAATTGATCCTCCTCCTCCGATAAGCCCGAGTGAAATGCCGATGACTGTGGAAAGCGCGTAACCGATTATCTCATTCATCTGTGGCCGTTCTTTGTGTTGAACAAACTGCAGGACTCCATGCATTCAAATATTTTGAGTATCTTCCTGTCCTCAAGTCTGTAAAGAACATTCATTCCATGCTTTTCGCATCTGAGTATTCCCCTGTCCTTCATTTTTATGAGATGATGCGAGAGCAATGACTGCTCAACCTCTGTCTCAATTCTTTCCTGGATCTCCGTGACTGAAAGAGGCTCCTTTTCTTCAAGCGCCTCAAGGACCTGCAGTCTGACCGGATGGCCGATGGTCTTGAGGATCTCAGCCACTCTGGTTATCTCTTCTGCCGTTAAGTGTGTTGTGGTTGCCATGTGTTTTAAAGTTATACAAATATATGAACATTTCTTCATTTAGTCAAGGGCTTTGGTTATTCCTTCAGCACCCGGATGAACACAATCTCTGTCAGCTTTATTCTGAAGCACTTAATAATATACAGTACCGGCGTTCTGCAAGAGCAGTACATGAAACTTTCGCATTTCAAATATTCCATTGCGGAGATACACTATTAAGAGTAAATTGCGCATGTGGAATATGTAGCCGCCATAGTCGGAAGGCCGAATGTAGGAAAATCAACATTGTTTAACAGGCTTGTCGGCAGGCAGGCGGCAATTGTGCATCCTACGAGCGGAGTGACCAGAGACAGGAATTACGGTGAAGCAGAATGGACCGGGAAAAAATTCTTCCTGATAGATACCGGAGGTTACGTACCGGAATCACAGGAAAGGTTCGAGAAGGCGATCAGACAGCAGGTCATGCTGGCAATTGAGGAAGCTGATCTGATACTGTTTGTAGTGGATGCCAAAGGCGGCATTCATCCCTCCGATAAGATCATCGCAGACCTCTTGCGAAGATCAGCCAACGGCAAGAAAGTCATCCTCGTTGCAAACAAAGTTGACACCTCCGAAAAGGAACCTAATATGTTCGAGTTTTACTCACTCGGATTAGGTGAGCCGTTTCCGGTATCGGCCATTAACGGATACAACTCCGGCGATCTTCTCGATGAGATCACAAAGGACATTACCGCATTGGCCGATAATGAAGAGGACAGGCGTATTAAATTCGCAATCATCGGAAAGCCGAATGCCGGAAAATCATCCATCGCAAATGCGCTCCTTAATGAAGAGCGAAACATAGTTACCGAAATTCCCGGCACTACAAGGGATACTATAGATTCCACACTTAAATTTCACGGCGAAGAGATCATACTGATTGACACTGCAGGACTTCGAAAGAAGTCGAAAGTGAAAGAGTCGGTCGAATTCTACTCAACCGTCAGAACCTATAAGGCAATTGAACGGTGCAATGTTGCAATACTTGTGATAGACGCCTCCGATCTGCTTCAGCAGGCTGAATCGGCGGCGGATCTGAAATCAGCCATGATACGATTTGACAGGCAGGATACGAAAATAATTGAAGAAGTGATGAAGCTGAACAAAGGACTGTTGATTGTGGTCAACAAATGGGATCTTGTAGAGAAAGATTCCAACACTGCGGCTGTGATTGAAAAGAAGCTCAATGACCATCTTAAGAGCTATCCATTTCTGCGGTACATTTTCATCTCCGCACTTACAAAACAGAGAATTCACAGAGTGATCGAAGCGGCAAAGGAGATCTACGACGAACGCTGCCGCAAGATTCCCACAAGCAGGCTGAATGAAGTACTGCTCGAAGAACTGAAATCAATACCTCCCCCTTCTTACAGAGGCAGGGAAGTAAAGATCAACTATATCACACAGGTAAAATCATCCCCTCCTGTTTTTGCATTCTTTACAAACTTCCCCGAAGGCATACCGGATAACTACAAGCGCTTCCTTGAAAAGAAAGTAAGGGAAAGCTTTGGATTCTCAGGAGTGCCTGTTCAGCTCGTCTTCAAAAAGAAAAACTAAACAACGACACATATGATAGCAGAGATCTTCACTGCCTCCACTTACGGAGTGGACGCCTTCATTGTACGTACCGAAGTTCACGTTGAAAACGGAGTATTCTTCTTCAGCATTGTCGGACTTCCCGACAGCGCCGTAAAGGAATCACGCGAGAGAACTATCTCGGCAATAAAGAACTCAATGTTTCACTTTCCCATTAAGCGCTATACGGTAAATCTTGCTCCGGCCGATGTAAAAAAGGAAGGATCAGGATTTGACCTGCCTATTGCCATTGGAATGCTTTCGGAAACATCTCAGCTTTTCTCAAAAAAGATAAAGGACTACCTGTTCATTGGAGAACTTTCTCTTGACGGCAAACTGCGGCCGGTACCGGGAATTCTTCCGATTGCGCTTGAAGCAAGAAGAAACGGATTCAAAGGAATAATTCTGCCTAAGGAGAATGCAAGTGAAGCGGCAATAGTCGGTGATGTTGAGGTTTATCCTTTCGAAAAGCTTTCCGATGTTGTTGATTTCCTGCAGGAAGAAAGATCATTCACGCCCTTTAAAGTGGACGTGAAGGCAATGTTTGAGAAGGAACAGAATTACCATTTCGACTTTGCCGACGTGAAAGGACAGGCTGAAGTGAAGAGGGCCATGGAGATCGCGGCGGCCGGATCGCACAACATCATCATGATCGGACTGCCGGGTTCGGGCAAGACCATGCTTGCAAAAAGGCTGCCTACGATACTTCCGCCTCTCACGCTTGACGAAGCCCTTGAGACAACAAAGATACATTCCATTGCCGGACTGCTTCCCTCGGGAAGTTCAATAATCTCAATAAGGCCTTTTCGCTCACCGCACCATACCGCAAGCGATGTATCCTTAGTAGGCGGAGGACCAAATGCCAAGCCGGGCGAGATATCCTTTGCACATAACGGCGTGCTTTTTCTTGACGAGCTCACCGAATTTAAAAAGAATGTGCTTGAAGTTATGAGACAGCCGCTTGAAGACAGGGTCGTTACTATCTCGCGCTCGAAACTCACTGTCCAGTATCCTTGCAATTTCATGCTGGTCGCGGCAATGAACCCGACACCCGCCGGTTCACAAAAGGAAACGGCCATGTACTCTGATCCCGAAGTACAGAAGTTCTTATCAAAGATCTCCGGACCGATCCTCGACAGAATTGACCTGCACATCCATGTTAATCCGGTGAAGTATCAGGAGCTTTCAAGCAAGGCGGAAGGTGAACGGTCTGAGCAGATCAGAGAGCGTGTGATAAAGGCGAGAGAGTTACAGCTCAGAAGATTCAAAGGAAGAAAGGGGCTGTTTGCAAATTCGAACATGTCGGGGAAGGAGATAAAGGAATTCTGTGCAATTGACTCAGCATGCGAAGAACTGATGAAGAACGCAATAACCCGCCTCGGACTGTCAGCCAGGGCATATGACCGCATTCTGAAGGTCAGCAGGACGATCGCCGACCTTGAGGGAAGCAAGAAGCTGAACACAGGTCATATAAGCGAAGCCATTCAGTACCGGAGCCTGGACAGGACCGGCTGGCTGTAACGCTGTCTAATTCAGGTGCTGCCTGCCGCTGATTTTTACTTCGCCTGGCTGAGATAATGCACGAAGGCTCTGCTCATACTCCTTCCCGCAGGATCTTAGAAGGCCTTCGCGGCTTTCGCGTAAGTTTGTATTTTCCGATCGTGTTAAGCTCTATGTGCTTCACTGCTTCATCGACAGAGTCCGTGAGCAGAAAAAGCTTCATATCATCTGAGCTTATCGTGCCTTTGGCAACAAAGTCCTCCAGCAGTTCAATTAAATTCTTCCAGTATTCCTTGCCCATAATAACAACGGGAAAGTCAGATATCTTGCCTGTCTGGATAAGCGTTATCGTTTCAAAGAGCTCGTCCATTGTTCCTGCGCCGCCCGGCATTACTACGAATGCATAGGAATATTTCAAAAGCAGGACCTTCCTTACAAAGAAATAATTGAAGTTCACATACTTGTCAAGGTAAGGATTTGGCTTCTGCTCAAACGGGAGAATTATGTTTGCTCCGACTGACCTTCCGCCTGCTTCTTTTGCCCCGCGGTTAGCGGCCTCCATTATTCCCGGACCGCCGCCTGTCATCACTGTGAAGCCGATCTTACTGAGCCTGCTTCCCATCTCCCTTGCCATGATGTAATATTCATTGTCCGGCTTGAACCTTGCGGAACCGAAAACTGTGACCGAAGGCCCGATAAAGTGAAATGCCCTGAAGCCCTTTATGAACTCGGTCATCGCACTGACTGTGAAACGGAATTCCTCCCTTCTTGACCTTGGTCCTTCGAGGAAGTAGCTTTCTTCTACCGGCGACAACTTTGATGTTTTTGAGATGTGGTTCATTCTGATGAATTGTTGCTTCAAACATAAGCGGGCTCCTGCTAATTGAAAAGTGAGAAAGACGAAACTGTGTGATCCCGGTTCGATGGCCGGAGTTAGTTTTGCCTTACTTCACTTACGGATTATTGCCATATTTCAATTGAATAACAAAACTATACCGAAGATGACAGACGCACCGCATAAAGTGATGGTAAAGAACTCAAGTGGTTACAGGACACATGCAGTAAGCAGAGGCCACGAGATTATCTGCGATGAGCCGAAAGAAGCAAACGGCACAGATACAGGAATGAATCCTTATGAACTTCTGCTTGCATCAATAGGCGCATGCAAGGCAATTACCATGAGGATGTATGCCGAGAGAAAGGGCTTTCCGCTTGAAGACGTAGAACTTGAAATGTTTCATAAGAAGTTACCCGCTGAAGAACTCCAGGGGATCAAAACCGGGTCAGGCAACGTGGACAAGATCTTCATAAGAACGAGTCTTAAAGGTGAACTTACCGAAGAGCAGAAAGACAGAATACTCGAGATAGGAGAAAGATGCCCGGTTCAGAAGACCGTGCTTTCAGAAGTGCTGATCGAGACGGAACGGGTTGAAAGTATTCCACTCTGACCGGTATTCTTTTCCACTTCCGGAAGGCCACAGATTCCCGGCAGAGAAATATCTAATGCTCAGGGAATTGCTTTTGGAGAGAAAAGTACTGAGTGAATCTGAACTGCAAGTGCCAAAGCCCGCAAGCCGGGAGCAAATACTGCTGGCACATACGGAGCAGTATCACGATGATTTTCAAAACGGGACCACGGATCCCGCAATGATTCGCCGCCTGGGACTTCCCTGGAGCAGGGAGCTGTACTTCAGATCCGTTTACTCAGTGGGCGGAGCAATTGAATCTGCATACTCTGCGCTTGCTGACGGCATTGCCGGAAATCTTGCAGGCGGCACTCACCATGCGTTCAGCGACTCCGCCGAAGGTTTCTGCGTCTTCAATGACCTTGCGATAGTTTCAAGGCTTCTGCTCTCGAAACATATTGTCAGAAGTATTGCCCTAGTGGATCTTGACGTACATCAGGGTAACGGAAACTCCTCAATACTCGGAAGTGATGCCGGCGTGTTCATATTCAGCATGCACGGAAAGAACAACTATCCTTACAGGAAAATACCTTCCACGCTTGATGTTGAACTGAATGACGGCACGGGCGATGATGAATACATTGAACTTCTCCGTGACAATCTGCCCGCTGTGTTTGAGTTTGATCCGGAAATTGTTCTTTACATTCACGGGGCTGATCCGCTGAAGGAGGACTCGCTCGGCCGGCTGTCAATGACTGCCGAAGGGCTTATTGAAAGAGACAGAATTGTATTGAGCGGTTGCAGAAGTCGCGGAATACCTGTATCACTTGCTCTCGGCGGCGGTTACTCAAAGCCGATCACTTATACCGTCAATGCTTATTGCAACACATACTCCGTTGCCAAAGAATTGTACGGTATCTGAACGGGAAGATCAGTTGGCAACTGCTTTTTTCATTCTCACCTGAACAAGTCCGGTCGGATATTGACTGACATTTGTTGTCTCGAACAACTGCAATGTCCCTGCCGAACTGAAAAGGGGAATGCCTTTTCCCAGCACCACCGGATGGTAAGAGAGGAGTAATTCATCGATCAATCCGACATCAAGCAGTTTACCGGCAATTTCACCGCCGCCCACAAGCCAGATGTTTTTTCCTTCCTCTTTCTTAAGCGCCGAAACTACATCCTCAGGATCATTGTCCGTAAAAACCACGGAGCCGCCTGAACTGCGCCCTGATGAAGATGTGAACACATAATGAATGTTCTCTATGAAGAAGTTCTTGTCGTGAGAAAGTATTATGTCATATGTTTTTCTTCCCATAACAGTGCAGTCAATCTCTTTCATGAATCCGGAGATGCCGTAATCCTGATCGGTGAACAGCCAGTCAAATTCACCATTGGGGCCGGCAATGAATCCGTCCGCACTGATGCCGACGTTGTAGATCAGCTTTCTCAAAAAGAGATCAGAAATAGAAATGAAAATTCCACTGGAACTCGTCGTTATTCTGCTCCTGAGGATCATCAACAAATCTCAGCATGACCTCTGTCTCAAAGCCATAGAACGGAAATGCGGCAAAACCTGCGCTTATGCGTGACCGGTGATCATCTTCAACATCGCGGTTGCGGTCGTAATACTCATATTGTCCGCGCAGTTCAAGCCCTTTGATCACCATCACATCAAGTTCACCGAAGAGATAAAGCGATCTCGTGAGCGGGAAATCGGTCTTCCTTTCTTCGAAGTCAACTTCAGCTATTACAGCGGCTCGTTTAAAGAAGCCGAGCCTGAGGTCAGCGCCGTAAGACTGCTGAAGTCCGGTAATTGTCTGAGTAAAGAGCGAGTCACTGGTATTGTACGGGTTATTCAGGAAGGAAGCTCCGATGTTCAGAGTGTAGTCGTAATCACTGAATGCAAAGCTGAAATCGGTGGAGGCGACAAACATTTTGTGGGGGTCCTGGCTTATGAAATCGGAGGAGGCGGGATTATATAATCCCGCCGTGAGTGTGAACCACTCCGGCGAAATGCCGATCTCAAAACCGGTGTTTGCTTCATACGGCGCGCCAAGAAGGTTCTTCCTTTGGAATGCCCTGTGCTCCACTATTCTCGTTCCGTAGTCAGGCTTGAATCTCCCCGCCTTGAAGAAACCGTTCGCAGGCAAATTGTGCAGCATTCCGTAAACTTCATAGCGCGTCTCCACGCCCGGGATATATATCCCGGACGTCGCAAACACATCCACTATCTTGTTCAGCTCCGCATTCAAATACACATCACCCTGCATCGCAAGAAAGGAATTGTAGTTTGGCCTGTCGGGAACCTGGTTGTCCACCTGCGCCACACGGACGTCTCCTCCGATTGATACTGCCTTCGTAAGCCGCGGATCGAACTTCGTCTTTCCCGCCAGCTTTCTGAATGCCTCTATCTCCAGATTCTTCTCCGCGAATTTCATCCCGCCGTAACTGCGCATTATGCCACCTGTCGGATTGACGTGACAGTCCATGCACTTGTCGCCTGTGTATGCCGCAAACCTCGGGTAAGCTCCAACCTCGGACACTGCATAAATGAAGAAGCAAACGGCTGGAATAACCGCAAATGATTTGAAAACGAGTTTCATTTCAGTTCCTCTCTTTTTGATTTTCTATTTTGCCTTCGTGAGTTTCACTTTTCCTTTGAAACTTCCCTGTCCGCGGAAAACGGAATATGTCCATTCACCGCTTACGGATGCCTTCCCGATAGTCATGTTCCAGAACACGTTGCTGTCGGCTATCCTCGGATTCGTGTTTACCCAAACCTTTCTGTCCTTCTTAATGACGTTGCCTTCAAAGATGTCGCTCATGGAACTGTAACCGTTGAAGTCTTCATCGTATACCTTTGTGTATTCCAGCTTTCCGCTGATCTTCTCCCCGTCATAATTCTCAACTGTCATCTTTCCCTCGATCAGCTTTCCTGAACCGGTGCTGTCATACATTACAAAATTGTACTTTCCCTTTCCGAATGTGAATGAGCTGTCTTCGGAACTTGATGAACATCCGCTGGCAAATATCAGAAATGCTAAGAAATACATGGCGGCCATTTTCATTAATATTAAAGATCCGTTTGATCCCGGTTTCCGGTGAACTTCGGTCAATGATCTTTCCGGTTCTGCAAATGCGCAGTAACTTTCGTTTTCAGTCTTCATTTTATCAGAGCCATCCTTCTTGTTTCAGTAAAGTTTTCAGTCCTCAGTCTGTAAAAATATATTCCGCTCGACAGTCCGTACGACGATGCATCAAAATCAATGCTGTAGAATCCCGGCTCATACATCTTTGCTGAGATCAGTTCTGTGATCTTCCTGCCTGCCATGTCAAATATTTCAAGAGAGATCCCGGCCTGTTCAGGGACAGCAAACCTTATCGTTGTCACGGGGTTAAATGGATTTGGATGATTCTGCGCAAGGTCAAATCCTGACGGCCTTTCTGATGAGTTCATGTCCCTGTCAAGGCAGGATGCCTGTGCGTACCTGAGCCTTATCGTATCTCCCGGCAATTGTCCAAAGCCTGACGCAAGATTCACGCCTCCGCCCTGGTTTGCCGGCCACAAATGGCAGTAGCTCATTATTGTCCCTATACTCGGACGAGGCGCCGGAAA
>CAZTQR010000021.1:13227-47762 GCA_964615795.1 uncultured Ignavibacteriaceae bacterium | reverse complement strand
TAAGGGGCGATTTGGCTTTTGAGCACATTGCAACCTGAGAATGCTGTGCGGGCGATGAACCTGCTAAGGCAAAGCATGAGATCATTGCAATGATAACTGCATTCAGGATCGGCCCGGACGCAGTGCACAGCGTTAAAGAGAATTTTATGAGCTTGCCTGCATACATGGCTTAAGATTTCGGATCATGAATCTTTACAGGAAGAAAAGATATCTCAGGCTCAGCAGGAGAGATGTTGATCTTTCGGCGATCTTTGTCTCCACATATTCATTTGAATGAAGCGGAATCATGTAAGAGAGTTCAGCCATCAGAGATGAAAAGAAGATCGCCTGCACGCCAAGATATGTATCGAGCCTGAATCCGCCGGAGTTCGATATCTCCTCCCCGAGAAACTTGTTCTTTTCAAAGTAATACGCCTTTGATTCCGAGTATAGGTTCACATTAATGTCATCGTACGATTTGTAAACCTTCGGAAGTACGAGCAGCCCCAGCGAGAGATCCCATTCGTAATAGTTGCCGAACTTGAAGTCGTTTCCTGCTATGTTGACATTGTAAGACATCTCCCCGGTGGCGGCGAACTTGCCTGTAAGATTTGTTGCAATGATGCTGTTGCGGATTGTATAATTGTCAGTTGTATGGAAGTCAACTGACGGCACGGTAATGTCTCCTCCGAATTCATAGAACGAGACCTTGTGTCCGGGATGAAGTTCGTATTCGACTTCACCGGAAACTATCGGCTTCGGATTGACCGGTATTGTAGCCCCGCCCTGGTATGCAAATCTCCAGTGGTAATTCCGCTTGTCAATGTCGAGGAACCTGTACCGCGCATCCACATTGTAATTCCCGAGAAACTGATAATCTTCATCAGTGGTGTATGTCACGTTATTGTACAAGGTGAGATTTCCCAGCAAGCCGTAGTTAAGCTGAAAGTCGTAATGAAATGCTTTCATCTGGTCATAGCTCCTCGCAATGTTTCTCACTTCGATCCTGTTCTTTGAGATGTTTGCGGCAGCCTTGGATACAATGTAAAGCTCCTGTGCAAACGCGGGCGCTGTCATGATCGTGGCAAGCACGCACAGTCTTATTATTAATCTCCACATTTTAAGTAATTTCTGTAAAATATCAAAGTAAGCCAAATATTGTAATACAATAGACGGTTGCGTTCAGAAGTTACACCTTATTATAATTATAATTCCGTATGCCTGTTAGTTTTGAAAATATGTCATCTGTTGAACAACCGCTATAAGCGGGCACCCGTCAGAGCAGTCAGATTACCGGCCGGTGCCCCTGTGCCTGCCATTTGAATTGAAGATCAGACGAAGACTTTGCCTCGGGTTGCAAAAGCTTTTCTCGTGCAACAGACGATACATCTCCCGGCCTTGCCTCACCGAGGTATTGCATTTTCCTGACTCCGCATATCAGAAGAATCCCTCATATACCCATAAATAATTTGACTTTATAATAAATTTGGCTATTTTTGTATCAAAGTGGTAAAAAGTGGGGAAAAGTGGTAAACTGTTTCCCTTTTATAATTTGAACAAATTCTAAGAGCATTCAATGTTTCAGGGCCATTCGGTATGCAGTCTTGATGCAAAGTCACGGCTGATGTTGCCCACAAAATTCCGGAAGTTCATGAAGCCCGAAGCGGACAACAAGCTTGTGCTTACCCGCGGCCTGGACGAGTGCCTCCTTATGTATCCGCTTGACGAATGGGAAAAAGTCAAATCGGGTCTCACAGGATACAACCAATTTAATTCAGAGCAGAGATTTTTCATAAGGCAATTTTTATTCCTCGCAAACGAAGTTGAACTTGATTCGCAGAACAGAATACTCATCCCTACACAGCTCATACAGTTTGCAAAGCTGAACAAGGAAGTGATGGTGATCGGACTGCTGGACAAGATGGAAATCTGGGATCCGGAGATAAAGAAGAATTACGACAACTCGATGTCGAGGTCGTATGAGGAGATTGCCGAAAAAGTTTCAGAGATAATCAATTCTCCAAAAGCCTGAGACACGGCATAAGGTGTCAGGCGAATTTCATATACCGGTTCTTTCACATGAAGCAGTCCGGCTTCTCATAAATCCCGAACTGAAAAACCGCGTGCTGGTTGACGGAACTCTCGGCGGCGGAGGATATACAAAGCTGATATGCGAAAGCACTGCCAAGGGAGATTTCATCTACGCATTTGACAAGGACCTGAATGCAATTGATGAGGCAAGTGCCGGGCTTGGATTCTGTGCAGATAAGCTGGAGATAATAAATGCAAACTTTGCGGATGTTGAGAAAGCACTTGAGGACAGAGGCGTACATGAGATATCGGGCATAGTGCTGGACCTGGGGCTTTCATCGTTTCAGATCGAACATGAAGACGGGTTCAGTTACCTCCGCGACACGCCGCTTGACATGAGGGCATACAAGGAGGATCCGCTCACTGCGGGGGATGTTCTTAACGAATATTCACGGGAAGAACTGCTCAGGGTGTTTGAAGAGTACGGGGAGATAGGCAATGCTGAAAGGCTTGCTGAGGCAATTGTTGCGGCAAGGAGGAAGAGCAGGCTCATTACCACATTTCAGCTTGCAGGGCTTGTAGAAAATGAATACAGAATAGGCAGGAAGAACCGTATGGATTTTCTGTCGAAGATATTTCAGGCGCTGAGGATCGAAGTGAACAATGAAATTGATAATCTGAAGAAGGCGCTGGAAGGGTCGCTGAGGATCTGTTCAACTGGCGGAAGAATAGTTGTCGTATCATACCATTCACTGGAAGACAGAATGGTAAAGAATTTTTTCAGAAGCAACTCGGCCGGGAAGAACGAAACACGCGAAGGAAAACTTCTGAAGATACTGACAAAGAAGCCGGTTGTACCCGGCTGGAATGAAATCAAAGCAAACAGAAGATCACGCAGTGCAAAATTAAGGGCTGCGGAAATAATCAAAACACAAATATGAAAACTCGACCCGGGAAGAAGACATCATTGTTTTATGTGCTTGCAGGTCTTGTTGCGGCAAGCATTATAGTCATACTGCACATCAGCAGTACCATACAGATCAACAAGCTGGCGGTAACCAACAATCTGCTGAGGGAAGAGATCAAAAGGAAGAAGCAGGCAAACGACTTGCTGGTCACTGAAGTGGAGAAGCTCAGCAGTTACGACCGCATAAGCAACATTGCAGGAAGCAAGTTTGCACTGAGATATAAGGAGACGGCAATAACAGACAAGAAAGTGGTTCTCAAGAAATCCGATATGCCCAAGTAAACAAGTTGAATTACAAGATATACAAGAGCACAGACAGGCCGCTGATTCAGCGAAGAAAGATCAATCTCATCTTTCTTGCGCTGTTTTGCGTTTTTATGGTAATACTCGTGAAGCTTGTAAATGTGCAGTTGCTGGACTCTGAGAAATACCGCCTTGCGGCGCGCAAACAGTATGAGAACAAGGTTGTCATAAAGCCGTTCAGGGGGATGATATTTGACCGCAACATGAATGTTCTCGTTTCAAATACATACGAACTTTCCTTCGCGGCCGATCCGAATATGGTAAGCGATCCCGGGAAGATCGCGGATATTTTTGCAAAGGCGTTTGGAAAGAGCCGGGAAGAATATCTTCAGAGGCTGAGCACTCCAAACACTTCATTCGTCTATCTTGAGCGCAACGTGACAGCTGACAGCGCAAAGGGCCTGGATACGCTTGAGGTTCCCGGGCTCATAACCATGAGGGAACCGGGAAGAGTTTACAATTACGGCAGTCTTGCATCGCAGATACTCGGATTCACAAACTCCGAGAACAAGGGCCAGACAGGAATTGAACTCTCCATGGACAATGTGCTAACCGGCAAGGAAGGATACGTTGTGATGCAGAGGGACGGAAAAGGAAATGCAAGGCCTTCGCTGGAATTTCCGAGGAAGGATGCTGAGAACGGGAACAACGTTGTGCTTACGATTGACATTAACGTACAGAAATTTGCAGAGGAAGAGCTTGCCGCCGGTGTAAAGGAATTCAATGCAGACGGGGGAAAGGCGCTTGTAATGTCAGTTAAGACGGGTGAAATACTGGCTATGTGCTCCTATCCCACATACGACCCGAACAGCATTTCGGTGCAGGATACGGTTGGGATGAAGAATGCAGTAATATCCGACATTTACGAACCCGGCTCCACTTTCAAAATAATCAGTGCGGCAGCTTCGCTTGAGGAGAATCTTGAAAACAGAAATTCGATAATTCAGACGGAAAGCATAAGCGAAGTTGAGGGAATCGAGATCAAGGATGTGCACGGTTCAAAGAGCATGACATTTCAGCAGGTGCTTGAGCAGTCGAGCAATGTGGGATTCGGAAAGATCGCATTGAGAATAGGGCCGGAGAGGTTTTACAAATATGCGCGGGATTTCGGATTCGGTATCTACAGCGGTGTAGAGCTTCCCGGGGAGAACAAGGGGCTACTTAAAAGGCCGATTGATTTTTCTTCATTCTCGCTTCCTTACATGTCCATCGGGTATGAAGTGCTTGTGAATGCACTGCAGATCTCATGCAGTTATGCGGCGGTTGCAAACAGTGGCATGATGATGAAGCCTTACATCATTGCGAAGGAAATGACGACCGGCGGCGAAACGGTGATCGAGTCGAGGCCGAATCAGCTTCGCCAGGTGATCTCTCAAAACACCGCAAAAACACTGACGGAACTTCTGACCGGAGTGGTGGAGAGGGGAACGGGAGCGGATGCAAAGCTGGAAAATGTAGCAGTCGCGGGGAAAACAGGCACATCTCAGAGACTTGTTGACGGGAAATATTCGAGCAGTTCGCACAACGCATCTTTCGTTGGATACTTTCCCGCTGAAGATCCGAAGATGCTCATAACAGTAATTCTGGATAATCCGAAGTCGGGTGAGTTTTACGGAGGAAAGGTGGCGGCGCCTGTATTTAGGAGGATAGCAGAGAGGATAGTCGGATTTGCCGGAAAGGGAAATGAAGATTTTGGAAGATTCGTGTCAGTGGCCATGAACACTCTTCCGCCTGCCGAACAGAATTCTGCGAAGGAAGAGAAACTGATGATGCCAAACCTTCTGAATCTGAAGATCGACAACGCAAAGGAGATCCTCAGAGAATCCGGATTTGAATTTGACATTCATGATCAGATGGGCGGTAAGGTCTCCGGCGCAAATTACATTGTGGTGTCACAGTCACCCGCGCCGAATGAACAGCTCACAAAACCTTTCAGCGGAACCGTTGACATTGTTGCGCTGAGCGTATCGGAAACGGAGGGCAGGCTTCAGATCGTGCCTGACGTAAGAGGCATGAGCATAAGAAAAGGAATGAACAAGATCCTTGCACAGGGATTCAACATTGACATAGAAGGAAGCGGCAAGATCATTGAACAGTCGCCGGCCGCCGGATCCAAGCAATTGCCGGGTTCTACGATCCTCATTTACTGCAAGGAGAAGGAATGAACATTCGCGAACTCATCGGCAGGTCTGAACTGACATTTTCCGATTACAACGGACAGGACTTTGATGTAAAGGGGATTACATACGATTCGAGAAAGGTAAAGCCGGGCTTTGTTTTCATTGCGATCAAAGGACTCAAGGATGACGGATCGAAATACATTGACAATGCAAGGAGCAACGGAGCAGGCCTGATAATATCAGAGGCAAATGATCGTTCTGCCCGTGATGTGATTGCAACAGGAAATCCGAGAAGGGCTATGGCAGAGCTGAGCCGCGTGTTTTACGGAGATCCTTCGCGAAGGCTGGCTCTGCACGGAATTACAGGGACCAACGGAAAGACGACGACAGCATATCTTGCAAGAAGCATCTTTCAGCATGCCGGAATTTCATGCGGGCTCATAGGAACAATAAATTATGAGTACGGTGATGTGAAGAAAGAATCATCACTCACCACTCCCGACTCCGTTGAAATGAACATGATACTTTCCGAAATGGCAAACGCAGGAATGAAGGGATGCGTAATGGAAGTCTCTTCGATCGCGCTTGTGATGGACAGGGTTTACGGGCTGAAGTACAAGTCAGGGCTGTTTACGAACCTTACCAGCGAACACCTTGACTTCCACGGAAACATGACGGAGTACTATGAAGCGAAAAAGATCCTGTTTGACAACCTTGACAGCGATTCACTTGCTTTTTCCAATAAGGACGACGAATACGGAACGAAAATAGTTGAAGGCACAAAGGCCGGAAAGTTCTTTTACTCACTTGTAAGCGACAGCGACCTTTGCCCGTCGAATGTAAGCATTTCGGTCAAAGGCATAAGCTTCGATATTTCTTACAACGGCAAAAGTGCCAGGATAGTATCCAAGCTTACGGGACGGTTCAATGTGTACAACATTCTTGCGGCTGTGTCGCTTTGTCTGAACAACGGCGTCGGGCTCGGCGCAGCAGCTGAAGCAGTGAGCAAGTTTGAAGCCGTCAGGGGAAGATTCAACAGAATGCATCTTCCCAACGGGGCAACGGCTGTAGTTGATTATTCCCACACTTCTGACTCGCTTAAGAATGCGATCGAATCGGCAAGAGATCTGGTAAATCTGGAGGGAAAGAACGGAAGAGTGATAACGATTTTCGGTTGCGGCGGAAACAAGGACAGAACAAAGAGGCCGGTGATGGGCAGGATCGCAGTTTCACTGTCCGATTATGCCGTGATCACCTCGGACAATCCGAGATATGAAGATCCCTATGTGATAATTGACGAGATAACTGCAGGCACAAACGGCTATAAGAACTACGAAGTGATCGAAGACAGGGAGAGCGCAATCAAGAGAGGCATTGAGATCTCAGGAGAAGGCGACATTGTGCTTATATGCGGCAAGGGCCACGAAACATATCAGGAAGTCCAGGGTGTGAGAAAGCATTTTGACGACATGGAAATTGCGGTGAAGTATTCAAGTAACGCGGGACGTCAATGATACTTGCCAGCAGTCTTTACGAAATAGGCGTTCCGGGAAGCAACGCAGTAACGCCACCGGGCTACAAGTCGGCCAGGATCGACTCACGTGAGATAAGGAAAGGCGATCTGTTCTTTGCTATAAAAGGAGAGAATTCCGACGGCCATGATTTTGTCGGTGATGCGTTCAAAAGGAAAGCCGGTGCGGCGGTTGTTGACATCAGATGGATGAAGAAACACGGAAGAGATCACTCTAAGTTTGTGCTCATCGGAGTGGATGACACGGTATCTGCACTCGGCGACCTGGCCCGGATCCACAGGTCAAGATATGAAGCGCCGGTACTCTGCATCGGAGGAGCAAACGGAAAGACCACAACCAAGGACCTCGTTGCGGCAGTGCTCGCTACAAAGTACAAAGTTCTTAAAACGGAAGGCAACCTGAACAATCATCTCGGACTTCCTATGACGTTACTGAATCTTAACAAGGAACATGAGATCTGCGTGCTTGAAGTCGGATGCAATCACTTCGGTGAGATCAAATATCTCTGCGGCATTGCAAATCCCACTGCGGGACTTGTGACCAACATAGGAAAGGAGCATCTTGAGTTCTTCAGGGATCTTGACGGTGTTGCACGGGCGGAGTTTGAGCTGTATGATTTTCTGAAGTCAGAAGAAGACACGGTATCATTTTTCAATCTTGACGACAGTCATATTCGCAAGTATTCTAAATCAATACCCCATGAAAGAAAATGCACATATTCTTACGGTTTTGAGCCGGACGTTAAGGGAACGTTCAAGGGCTATGGCAAAGATCTTCAGCCCCGGTTCGAAGTCACGGCAAAAGGAAACAGCTTTGAAGTTCAGGTCTCCACATTCGGAAAGCATTCCGTCTACAACGGACTTGCGGCAGCAGCTGTGGGAACTCACTTCGGCATCCCGAAAGCGATGATCAGAAAAGCGCTCAGGACATTCACTCCTTCTTCCTCAAAAAGAATGGAAGTGCTGAGGCACGGCGGAATGCTTATAGTCAATGATTCGTACAACAGCAATCCTGATTCCGTTAAGATGGGGCTTGAGACAATGATGGAAGCAGGAATCAGCGGAGAAAGGCACGCCGTTCTGGGCGATATGCTTGAACTCGGAAAGGCAAGCACAGAGGAGCACTTGAGAATAGGCAGGATAGCCCGAAAGCTCGGCATCAGAAATCTTTACACATACGGAAAGGAATCCCTTGCAACATTCAGGGGCGCAAAAGGAGTAAAGAACAATTTTCACTTTGAAAGAAAAGAGGATCTTGCGGAATTGCTGACCCGAAGGATCAGGAAAGGCGATCTCGTTTACGTCAAAGGTTCAAGAGGAATGAAGATGGAAGAAATTGTCAACTCAATAACCGGGAAGTAATGCTTTACAAACTCGGAGTATGGATAAATGAGATGTACAACCCTCCGGGGTTTGACATTTTCAGATTTATCACATTCAGGTCTGCACTTGCGGCTATCACTGCATTGCTGATCAGTTTCGTGGTGGGGCCGAAGATCATCAATTTTCTGAAGAAGAAGCAGATCGGCGAAGCACGCAAGGAAGACGGCCCGCAGTTTCACTGGTCAAAGGCGGGAACTCCGACAATGGGTGGATTCATCATACTCTGCTCCATACTGATTCCGGTTCTGCTTTGGGGAGATCTCGAAAACATTTATGTGATCATAATAACGTTTGTCACGGTTGCGCTTGGCATTGTCGGATTCACGGATGATTATCTGAAGGTAATAAAAAAATACAAGAAGGGGCTTGCTGAAAGGTACAAACTTCTCGGACAGCTTACTGTCGGACTTGCGGTCGGATGTGCGATCTACTTCCTTCCGCAGTTTGAAGGAATAAACTCAGTCACGACAATTCCGTTCCTGAAGAGCTTTCAGTTTGACTTCTCTTACATGTATGTGCCCATTGTAGTGTTCATCATCACTGCAACATCGAATGCCGTGAACTTCACCGACGGTCTTGACGGGCTTGCAACGGGAACGGTGGGAATTGTTGTGTTCACTCTCGGGGTGGTAGCTTACGTTTCAGGCAATATTGAGACTGCAAAGTATCTCAACATAATTTATCTCCGCGGGAACGGCGAACTGCTGGTTTACTGCGCGGCCGTTTGCGGGGCCACACTCGGATTCCTGTGGTACAATTTCTATCCCGCTCAGGTATTCATGGGCGACACCGGTTCGCTTGCATTAGGCGGAGCGGTTGGCACGCTTGCTGTGCTTGTAAAAAAGGAATTCATGCTTCCGCTTCTCGGAGGAATATTCTTCGTTGAAGCATTATCTGTGATCCTGCAGAGATACTATTTTAAGTACACCCGTGTGAGGACGGGCGAAGGCAAGAGGATCTTCAGGATGGCTCCGATACATCATCATTTTGAGATGAAGGGCATACCCGAGCCGAAGATCGTTGTAAGGTTTTACATAGTGGGAATAATACTTGCGATCATGACGCTTGCAACGCTGAAAGTGAGATGACAAATCAAAAGAAGAGTTCTTTTACGGTAATCGGGGCAGGAAGAAGCGGCGCCGGAATTTCAAAACTTCTGGCAAGGCACGGCAACAAAGTGAAGCTTTATGATGAGAACACTGCCGAAAAGCTGAAATACTCAGACACCGAAGAGCTTGAGAAGGAAGGCGTTGAACTTTTTCTCGGCAACTGGAGCGAAGAACTTATGAACTGCGATACACTGGTGAAGAGTCCCGGCGTGCCGCCATCAAATGAAAAAGTTCAGCTTGCAGTCACGGCAGGGATAAAAGTGGTTTCCGAAATCGAAGCCGCATTTGTTTATTGTCCGTGCCCCGTGATAGCGGTGACGGGAACCAACGGAAAGACAACCACAACGGTGCTTACGGGAGAGATACTTCTGAATGCGGGAATAGATGTGAGAGTATGCGGCAATGTCGGAGTGGCATTCAGTGATGTAGTTGACGGGCTGAGGACTGACAGCATAGCCGTTGTTGAAGTGAGCAGTTATCAGCTGAATGACATTGACAGCTTCAGGGCAGATGTGGGAGTGATAATGAACATCACGCCTGATCATCTTGAGTGGCACGGCAACTTTGAGAACTATCTTCATGCAAAGTTCAGGATCGCGGAGAACATGAATGACGAGTGCTTGCTTGTTGTAAATTACGATGATGAGACTCTCAGAGAAGAAGCGGAAAAGCTTGAGGTTCCAAGGGCATATTTCGGAACCGGAAGTGATGTATACAGGAATTCGGAGATCGGCGCTTATGCGGATAACGGCATCATGTACTTCTTCGACAAAGAAAAAGAAATTCACGAAAGTATAATGGAAACAAGGGACATCAACATACGCGGGAGGCATAACCTCTACAACTCACTTGCCGCGGCTATTTCCGTAAGGGCTTTTGGAATAGGCAAAGAGGTAATTGCCGCAACGCTGAAGGAATTTGCCGGAGTCGAGCACAGGATAGAATTTGTGAGAGAGATAAGGGGCATCAGGATCTACAATGACTCGAAAGCTACTAACCTGGATTCAATGTCGGTTGCGCTGGAATCATTTGACGGGAATATCGTGCTGATAATGGGTGGAAGGGAAAAAGGAAATGATTATTCCGCAGTTGATGGGCTGATCAAGAGGAAAGTTAAGGCTATTGTGGCAGTGGGGGAAACAAAGGAAAAGATAGTAAGCCACTTCGGAAACATTGTAAGAGTTGAAGCCGCAGGCGACATGAAGGATGCTGTGGAAAAGGCGGTCCGCGCGGCAGTGAGCGGCGATACGGTTCTGCTCTCTCCTGCATGCAAAAGCTTTGACATGTTCGACAGTTTTGAGCACAGGGGAGAAGTTTTCAAGAAGATCGTATCGGAAGTGAAATGAGCGGAAAGAACAGAATAGACATACTGATCCTTATCGCAGTGTTTGTGCTGATGATCTTCAGCATCGGCGCAGTGTACAGTGCGAGCGCTTCCTTCTCGCAGGACAAGTTTCAGGACAGTCTCTATCTGTTCAAACAGCATCTTGTAAAAGTGGTATTCTCGATCGTTGCGATGTTCATACTTGCAAAGATGGACTACAGGCTTCTCGAAAGGATCGCAAAGCCGATGATAATCATCTCCATACTGCTTCTCATTTACACTGTCGCGTTCGGTTCGGGGCCGATTAAGGGTGCCAGCAGGTGGATAAGCATCGGCCCCGTGAATTTTCAGCCGTCTGAAGTTGCGAGGTACGCGCTGATAATCTACCTCTCAGTTCTTCTGTCGAGAAAGAAGGAATACATGGACCTTCTTTACAGAGGTTATCTGCCCGTGCTTTTTTACGTGCTGATCGTGACAGGGCTTGTTCTTATACAGCCTAATTTTTCCGTAGCGATAATCATCTTCAGTACAAGTATGATGATGATCTTCCTTTCAGGTGCAAAGCTCAAGCACATCGGATTCACTTTCGCGGCTCTTGCACCGGTCGTGCTTGTGTTCGTGCTTTCCAAGGACTACATACTTGCAAGGATATCATCATACACTGAATACAGATCAAGCGGTAACACGAGCTATCAGCTTCAGCAGGCGCTGATAGGATTTGGCAACGGAGGGCTTACAGGCGTGGGGCCGGGCAATTCCAATCAGAGAGATTTCTTTCTGCCGGAGGCGCACGGTGATTTCATCTTCTCTATAATCGGCGAAGAGTACGGTTTCATAGGCGCATTTATCATACTGAGTCTTTACATGATAATCATTTACAGAGGATACCTGGTTGCAAAGGAATGCGGAGATGAGTTCGGAAAGTATCTTGCGTTCGGCATCACAACCCTTATCACTCTCAATGCACTTGTGAACATGGCAGTCGCAAGCGGAGTATTGCCGACGACGGGAGTTACACTGCCGTTTGTGAGTTACGGCGGAACTTCGATCATATTCAGCGCAATGGCTGTAGGAGTGCTTCTGAACATCTCATCACAGAAGAAAGAAGATGCAGAGTCTCTTTCAATTGCCTGATGCATGAGATATGTATTTGCCGGCGGCGGAACGGGCGGTCATATATTTCCCGCTATCGCCATTGCAGATGAAGTAAGAAAAGCGGATCCGGAGGCTGAGATATTGTTCGTAGGCGCAAAGGGCCGGATAGAGGAAAAGATCGTTCCTTCAAATAACTACAGGCTTGAGACAATAGAGATAGCCGGAATTGACAGAAGCAGTCTGATAAAAAATCTGAAACTGCCTCTTGTGTTTCTGAAAGCGCTTGGAAGATGCAGGGAGATCCTTGAAGAGTTCAGGCCTGATGCAGCTGTAGGGACAGGAGGGTTTGTATGCGGCCCGCTCATATACCAGGCGCAGAGAATGGCAATACCGACACTGATACAGGAAGGGAATGCTTTTGCGGGAAAGACAGTGAAGTTTCTTTCTTCAAGGAGCAACAAAGTTGTCATAAACTTTGACGAGACGAGAAAGTACCTGCGAAGGCAGGACAACATAATCAGGATAGGACATCCGATAAGGACATCGATGCAGAGGAAACCCAGAGAGGAAGCGCGGAATGAGTTTGGACTCGATGCGGCAAACAGGACGGTCCTGATATTCGGGGGAAGCCAGGGCGCAAGGGGGATCAACAATGCGGTAATGCAGATCACTGAAGAGCTGACAAAAAATAACATCAATCTGATATGGCAGTGCGGCAAAAGCAATTCCGGCGATATTCTGAAGACAACCGGAGCGAACGAGAACATCAGAGTTATGGAATTCATTGAAAACATGGATGCCGCATACTCGGCAAGCGACATTGCAGTGTGCAGGGCGGGAATCACAAGCATCATGGAGCTTGCATACATGAGGGTGCCTTCAATTCTGATCCCGCTTCCCGGATCAGCGGAGAATCACCAGGAAATAAACGCAAACACCTATTCACTGCGGGGATGTGCGGAAGTGGTGCTTCAGCAGGATGCAGAAGTATCGCTCAGTGCAGGCATCATTTCACTGCTTACAGATGATGAGAAAAGGAAGAGCATGTCTGAGGCCGCGGGAAAGTTTGCCGATCCCGGAGCGGCAGGAAAAATAGCAGAGGAAGTAATTTCGCTTGCAGTCAAATGACGGAAAGAAGATTCAAATACAAGCTTGACTTCTATTACAAGTCGCTGGCAATATACCTGCTGACGCTTGTGGTGTACATACTTGTAAAAGGAAAGTTCTTTCAGGAGAAGTTTGAAGTGATGTTCAGGGACCCGATCATATACATCATCTCCCTGTTCATCCTGTATTTCGTGGTACTTCTTATAGCAAATGCCCTTTGGGCGAGAACGATCGAATTTACCGGTAAAGAGATCGTGATAAGCAACAGGTTCGGGAAGAGGAGCATTGGAATTGACGAGATCACAGGTGTAAAGTTCACAAGAAAGCGAAGAAAAACTGACGAAGAAATGAGCAGTGCGAGATTTGTAAAGCTGAGGCTTAAGAACAGAAGAAGAATACTGAGGATAAAGATGAATGACTTTGAAAATGAGAAACAGCTCGAATCTGAATTCAAGAACATTTCAAGGAAATTATCTTCCAATCAATGAAAGCAGAAAGAAGAAGTCTGGAAAGTTACGGAAGTGTGCACCTTGTGGGAATCGGAGGAATAGGCATGAGCGGCATTGCAGAGTATCTTACCGCAAAGGGTGTGAAGGTGACCGGAAGCGACCTGCGTGAATCGCAGGTAACCCGCAGGCTCAGGTGGCTTGGAGCGGAGGTGACAATCGGACATGCGGCTGAGAATGTTCCGCCGGATTGCGAACTTGTTATCTACACATCAGCGCTTGATGATGAGAATCCGGAGCTTAAGCAGGCAAGGGCAAAAGGAATAGAAGTGATAAAGAGGGCGGCCGCACTCGGACTGATAGTGAACGGAATGTTTGTGATAGGCGTAAGCGGCACGCACGGAAAGACAACCACGACAGCGATGATAGCCAAGATGCTTATAGATGCAGACATGGATCCGACAGTGTTTGTCGGCGGTTCACTTGATTTTCTGGAAGGCGGAGCTTCAAGAATAGGGGGCGGTGAAATAGCGGTGGTTGAAGCAGACGAATATGACAGAAGTTTTCTGCAGTTAAGACCGGACATCATAGTGATCACAAACATTGATGCGGACCATCTTGACATCTACAATGACATGAATGAAATAATCGACAACTTCAGACTGTTCATTGAAAGGCGCAAGAACAACGGCAAGATCATTGCGTGCGGTGATGATCCCGATGTAACCGCCGCGCTAAAGGGATTCGGGAATTCGGAGACATACGGATTCAGGAAGTCTAACAGCCATGTTGTGTCAGATCTTAACTTCGAAGGCAGCAGGACGGAGTTCAGCATTGACGGGCACATCATCAGCATCAGGGTTCCCGGAGCGCACAATGCACTGAATTCAACTGCATGCTTCCTTGCAGGAAGAGAGCTGAAACTGAGCGCGAACATGATCGGCGACAGTCTCAGGGATTTCACCGGCGTGAACAGGCGGCTTGAACTGAAGTATGAGAACGGACTTATGGTGTTCGACGATTACGCGCATCATCCCGAAGAAGTGAGGGCATCTCTTGATGCTATAAGGAAACTCGGACACGGTTCGCGGATCATCACGATATTTCAGCCGCACCTCTTTACGCGGACAAGGGATTTCTTCAAAGAGTTTGCCGAATCATTCAAAGACACCGATCTTCTGCTTCTTGCGAAAATATATCCGGCAAGAGAGAAGGAGATCGAAGGAGTTTCAAGCAGGCTTATACTCAATGAGTATTTCAAGCTCGGAAAGAACGGCATATACATAGAGAACCCTGATGAGATCATTGAAACTCTTGAGAGCATCTCCAAAGAAGGGGACATAATAGTGTTTCAGGGTGCGGGAGACATTACTGGGATCTGCGACAGGTTTGTAAAGAAGATGCAAAGTAAGAACGCGGGGGCGGTTCCGCTGTGAGCAGAAAACTCGTCATATTGTCCTTGCTGGTTGTGTTTGCCGGCGCTGCCGCGTATTTCTCTGTAGGCTGGCGGAGCGGCTATACAATAAGCCGGATCAAGGTTGAAGGCAACAAGACAATTGCACGGGAAGATGTGCTTACTGCGGCACGGCTGAGGGATTCGCTTATGATAGAAAGCGAGACGGAGATCGAAATGATCAGGGACAGGCTACTCAACCATCCTGAGATCAAGAAAGCATTTGTGACCAAAGTTCCGCCCTCAGAGCTTAAGATAGAGATTGTGGAGAAGAATCCGGCGGCGATAATCAACTCGGGCCGGGACATGTTTCTTGTAGATGATGAACTGGAGCTGTTTCCTTACAGGCATTCACAAAAAGTGATAGACCTTCCGGTTATCAGCGGGCTCAGGCCGGAGAACACGCACAATCCGAAGAGTCGGTTCAACAGGGAAGACCTGCGTTATGCGCTGTTCATTATCCTTAATGCTTATAAAGACAGCAAACTTCTTTACGGAAATATTTCGGAGGTGAATCTTTCAGATACATCAAAGGCCGTGGTTTATCTGAGTGAAGATTCGTGCCCCGTGTTTCTTCCGCGCGATGTGAACAGAAGCATATCTGACGAAGGTTACAGGGATCTGCTCACGGGCAAGCTGAAAGTATTTGAGAATTATCTGAAACAGTCAATTGACAACCATCTTAACACGCAGGTAAGTTACGTTGACCTTCGGTATTCAAACCAGATCATTGTAAATTCAAATCAGTAGGTAATGAAACGAAAGAAGAAAAACG
Source organism: uncultured Ignavibacteriaceae bacterium (assembly GCA_964615795.1). GTDB lineage: Bacteria > Bacteroidota > Ignavibacteria > Tepidaquicellales > Tepidaquicellaceae > JADJAH01. The sequence continues at coordinate 32,139 of CAZTQR010000021.1, read as the reverse complement.
GTTTCAGGCAAAGTGATGACATAGTTGTCGGCCTTGATGTAGGTACAACGAAGATCTGCGTGATAGTGACAAGAGTAATTGACAAGGAGACTATAGATGTGCTGGGCATTGGCAGGGCGCCGTCAAACGGGCTTCACAGGGGAATTGTGGTTAATCCCAACAAGACAGTCGAATCCATCAAGAAGGCATTGGAAGAGGCGGAGCTGAATTCAGGCATCAGCATATCTTCCGCACTGGTCGGAATAGCCGGGCACTACATCAGATGCATCCAGACGAGCAGTATTGTGGGCATCAACAATCCGGACAGGATCATACAGGAAGAAGACATAGCAAGGCTTCTGGATCAGGCAAAGTATCTAAAATTGCCAAGCGACACGACGATCATTGATGTGATCCCGCAGGAGTTTGTGATCGACGGCAAGGACGGAATATTTGATTCGCCGGTCGGGATGTTCGGCACGAAACTCGAAGCGAATGTAAACATCATCACCGGGCTTGTCTCATCCATAGATGATCTTTCGAACTGCGTGACATCATGCGGAATTGATGTTGACGATATAGTGCTGGAGCCCATTGCATCTTCGCATGCAGTTCTTGATGATACCGAGAAGAAGGTAGGTGTGGGAATGATTGACATAGGAGGCGGAACATCCGACATTGCCGTGTTCAAGAAGGGTGTCCTGAAATACACTGCGGGGATCGGGATCGCGGGCAACCTTGTGACCAACGACATAGTGGAAGCTCTCGGCATCACTGATGAAGAAGCTGAGAGGATCAAAAAAGATTTCGGCTATGCTTCGGTCTCTGAGATACTGAATGACGAACTGATAACCGTGCAGTCAATTAGGGCAAACACCCCGAAGAAAACAAGCAAGAGCATTCTTGCACGTATCATTCAGGCAAGGATGCAGGACATCTTCGAGCTCTCGGCAATTGAGATACAGAATTCACAGATCGCAAAGGAACTGCATGCGGGCGTGGTGCTGACCGGAGGAGGTTCACTTATAAAAGGCACAAAAGAGCTGGCAGAAGAAATTCTCGGAACCGAGGTCAATCTTGGATCTCCGCGCGGCTTAAGGGGAGGAATGTCGAAGGAAGTTGAGAGTCCGATATATGCAACTGCGGTTGGCCTTGTACTGCATAAGCTCAAGACGATTGATGAACTCGACAAGATAAGGGAAGGCAAAAGAAGAGCAAGGATCAAAGCAGGAAACAAGGGAAATTTTCTTGTGAAGATCAAAGAATGGTTTGATGAGATGTAAGTTTCATGAATAAAAAAATCAAAATCATTATTTTCATAATTCAATTTGAAAGGGACAACAATGGCAATCAAACTGGCCGATAAGAAACATAACGGAGCTAGGATAAAAGTAGTAGGAGTAGGCGGCGGCGGAGGCAACATACTCAACTCAATGGTATCCAAAGGGATAAAAGGAGTTGAGTTCATAGCCATTAACACGGACATGCAGGCTCTTGAAAACAACAAGGCGGAGATAAAGCTTCAGATAGGCAGGGGACTGACGAAGGGACTGGGAACAGGCATGGACGATGATGTTGCTTCCAAAGCAGTTGATGAGAACCGGTCTGAACTTGAAGAGCTTCTTGACGGAAGCGATATGGTGTTCATAACAGCCGGCATGGGCGGAGGCACAGGCACAGGAGGTGCTCCGGTTGTAGCGAGAATTGCCAAGTCTGTCGGAGCGCTTGTAGTGGCAATTGTTACAAAGCCGTTCAGCTTTGAGGGAAAGCAAAGAATGGAGCTTGCTGAAAAAGGCATTGACAAGCTGAAGACGGAAGTTGACAGTCTCATCATTGTGCCCAATGAAAATATATTGAAATACGGAAGCGACCTTCCTTCAAAGAAGGCGTTTGAGCTTGCCGACAGGGTTCTGCATAATGCTGCAAACGGCATTTCAAAGATCATCACCGAACACGGAAACATCAACGTGGATTTTGCGGATGTGAAGACTATAATGAAAGACATGGGAGATGCAATGATCGGAACCGGTGTTGCGTCCGGTGAAGGCCGCGCTGAAAAGAGTGCGAGGCAGGCACTGGTGAATCCCGTGCTTGACGAGATCTGCATAAGGGGATCAAGAAGCGTGCTCACAAACATTGTTCATGACGGCAACATTCTCATGAGTGAGATCGATGAGATAAATACGATCATCAGAGAAGAAGTCGGCGAGGAAGCAAAATACATCTTCGGACTTGTGGAAGATCCGGGCATCGGCGAAGAGATCATGGTAACGGTAATAGCAACCGGGTTTGCGAAGAAAGCTGTTGCAGAAATTGAGACTTCACTGTATGATCTCGATGATAATTTTAACAACGGCACAAGGACATTGACGCATCCATCCGCCACAATTATGAAAGGAAAGATCACCAGCATTCCGACTGCTGAAGAGCTTGCCAATCTTGATGAACCAAGCTTCAAGAGAAGGGAAGTGAAGCTTACTGAGGATCTGAGCGAACCGAGGAAGAGAGTTGTTGCATCTGCCGATGACGAACTTGACATTGACAGTTTTTCGGTTGACATTGAATACACAAAACCGGCATTCTTAAGAAAGCAGGCTGACTGATGGCGGTATCCTTTACTCCTTAACTGCAAATTGACAGGCATTGAGGCAATTGCCGATGTGATAGCTGTCGGTGCACAGCAGTCAGTCCTTCCGTTGCGGCAGGCGTTCGCAGTTAATATGAATTGATACGGATTTTTCCCTTCCCTTAGATATCTGCAATGAGTAATTTTGTACATAAAGTTACTGCACAGCACGTTATGTCCGGGTGAGAGAACTTTGATACTTCTCAGAAGGACATTCAAATAAAAATCAACTGTACCGTAATTCAATGGGAGCCGAAAGCCTAATACTATTCTTCATATTCGGGATCCTTCTGGTCGGAGGCGGAATAGTTGTTTCATACCTCATATCACCGAAGTCGAAGAACGCCGTTAAAGAAGAAGCTTACGAATGCGGAATCCCCACTAGGGGCGAATCATGGCTGCAGTTCAGAGTCGGTTATTATCTCTTCGCAATACTCTTTCTCATCTTTGAAGTCGAGACAATATTCATGATACCCTGGGCTGTTGTGATGAGGGATCTCGGAATGGTTGCATTCATAGAGATCCTGATCTTCCTTGCTATCGTGCTTCTTGGACTATTGTACGCATGGAACAAAGGAGCGCTTAAATGGGACTGAACGCAGGCAAGCCTGACATGAAAGACTTTCCGGGAAAAGTCATTGAAGGCCCCGGAAGCAACATTGTTATCACATCAATTGACGGCATCATAAACTGGTCGCGCGCTAACTCACTTTGGCCGCTTGTTTTCGGAACAAGCTGCTGTGCTATCGAGATGATGGCAACCGGAGCTTCGAAGCACGACTGGGCAAGGTTCGGAACCGAAGTTGCGCGAGCAACTCCAAGACAGGCAGATCTTATCGTAATTGCCGGCACGATCGTAAACAAGATGGCGCCGGTGCTCAAACGACTCTACGATCAAATGGCGGATCCGAAATATGTGATTGCCATGGGTGCATGCGCCGTTTCAGGTGGCCCGTTCTACTACAATTCATATTCGGTAGTCAAAGGCGCAGACCATGTCATACCGGTTGACGTTTATGTGCCGGGATGCCCGCCAAGACCTGAAGCGCTTCTCTACGGAATCCTTCAGCTGCAGAAAAAGATCAAGGGCGAGTCTATTCTCTCCAAGGATGACAAACTTAAGGATTATGAGGAAGCGAAATGAACAATGATCAACTGAAAGAAAAGATCCTCGGCTGGTTTCCGGATGCTGAATTTCCCGAAAAGCCTTCGCAGTTCCTTACGGTGATTGTCACTCCGGAAGATCTGCGCGCACTTGCAGAAAAGCTAAGATATTCCGATGAGATGCTGTTTGACTTTATGTTCTGTCTTACCGGAGTTGATATGGTCAGTCACTTGCTTGTTGTCTATCATCTTGCATCAACTTTCCACGGGCATGAGATGGTAATGAAGGTCAGGATCACTGACAGGGAAGATCCTGTTGTTGACACGCTTTGCGATATCTGGAAAACAGCGGAGTTTCATGAGAGGGAAGTTTACGATCTGTTCGGAGTCAGGTTCAAAGGCCATCCGGACCTCAGAAGAATACTGCTTGAAGATGACTGGAAGGGATTTCCTCTCAGGAAGGATTACAAAGATGAAGCTAACATCGTGGAGCTATGAACATTGAGACTGTTGAACTTGGAAAGGAAACTCAGGAGTACTTTATAAATATGGGTCCTCAGCATCCGTCAACGCACGGTGTGCTGAGACTGCTTCTCACTCTCGACGGTGAGATCATCAAGAAAGTGGAACCGCACATCGGTTACATTCACCGTTCCATTGAAAAGATGTGCGAACACGATTCTTATCAGCAGATAGTTCATCTGACGGACAGGATGGATTATCTGTCCTGCCACATGAACAATGAAGCCGTCTGCCTCGCGGTTGAGACGGGGCTTCAGCTTGAAGTGCCCGAACGCGTGAAAGTTATCAGAACTATCGTATCCGAACTTACAAGGCTTTCATCGCATCAGTTGTGGTGGGGTGTTATGGGGATGGACCTCGGTGCGATCACAACCTTTCTTTACGGATTCCGCGACCGGGAAATGATAACTGATATTTTCGAGGAGACATGCGGCGCAAGGCTTACAATGAACTACAATGTTCCGGGCGGAGTGATGTTCGACATTCATCCGAACTTTCAGAAAAGGACAAAAGAGTTCATCACACATTTTAAGAAAAAGCTTCCGGAGTATGAAGAACTGCTCACAGGCAATGTGATTTTTGAAGAGCGCACAAAGGGCATCGGATATCTTTCTAAAGAGGATGCCATTTCTTACGGCGTTACGGGGCCTTCGGGAAGGGCTTCCGGATTCTCGTGCGATATAAGGAAGAAGCATCCGTACAGTGCATATGACCGTGTTGAGTTCAAAGAGATACTTCACACAGACGGCGACACTTATGCAAGGTACAAAGTAAGAATGGATGAGATGCGTGAGTCAATGCACATTATTGAACAGCTCATTGACAACATTCCCGAAGGCGAACACAAGGCAAAGACAAAGGCCGTGATAAAGCTTCCTGAAGGCGAGTACTACCAAAGAGTTGAAACAGCCCGGGGAGAACTCGGCGTGTATGTGATAAGCGATAACAAAAAGAGCCCTTACAGAGTGAAGTTCCGCTCTCCGGGCTTCTCAAATTTGTCCGCGCTTGATACGATGGCAAGAGGATGCAAGATTGCCGACCTCGTTGCAATGATGTCAACGCTGGACCTCGTAATCCCTGACATAGACAGATGAAACCTGTATTCCTTAAGTTCAGCTTGTATGATTTTTCGGAGTGGATCAATTCCATCCATAAATGGCTCATAGAACTCACCGGACCGACAACAGGCCACATTATTGGACTCGCCCTTGTGGGCACATGTTTCCTTCTTTTCACTGCACTGCTTGGTCTTTCGGTGGTCTATATTGAAAGAAAAGTCTGCGCGTTCTTCCAGCAGAGGCTTGGCCCTATGAGAGTGGGGCCCTACGGTACGGCTCAGACGGTGGCAGACATCATTAAGCTTCTGTTCAAAGAGCCGACAATGACCAAAGAATCCGACAAATTCCTTTTCATGCTTGCGCCTTTCATTATCATGATAGCGCCTTTCATGGTGCTTGCGGCTATTCCCTTTGCAAAGGGACTGCATGTGATGGACCTCAACATCGGCCTGTTCTTCATACTTGCGGTGTCATCAATCGGCGTAACGGGCATTCTCCTTGCGGGGTGGTCGAGCAATAATAAATATTCTCTCATAGGCGCCATGAGAAGCGGCGCGCAGATCGTAAGCTATGAGCTTTCGGTGGCGCTTTCGTTGCTTACCATTGTGATCCTTACAGGAAGCCTTCAGCTCTCGGAGATAGTTGCAAGCCAGGCTGACGGGTGGTGGATCTTCAAGGGCAACTTCCCCGCAATTATCGCTTTCATAATTTTCATAATTGCAAGCACTGCGGAGACAAACAGGGGCCCGTTTGATATGGCTGAAGCGGAGTCAGAGATCACCGCAGGTTTCCATACCGAATACTCCGGGATCAAGTTCGCGTTCTTCTTTCTTGCCGAGTATGTGAATCTGTTCATAATATCCGCTGTTGCCGCTACGGTTTTCTTCGGCGGATGGATGCCCCTGCATATCGGCAATATTGAATTCTTCAACAATGCCATGGACCTTATCCCGCCGATCGTGTGGTTCTTCATGAAGATCGCGGTGATCATGTTTCTTGTAATGTGGTTCAAATGGACATTCCCCAGGCTTAGGATTGACCAGCTCCTTACGCTCGAGTGGAAATATCTTCTTCCCATCAGCGTGGTCAACCTGCTTCTGATGTCTTTTATTGCATTGAAAGGATGGCATTTCTGATATGAAAATTGCAAAGAGTGTTGCACGATACATAGGTGATGTACTCTACGCGTTAAAGACTCTGCTCACAGGCATGAAGATAACCGGATATTACTTCTTCCACCCTAAGGAGATCCTGACACAGCAGTACCCCGAGAACAGGGACACACTGAAGATGTTTGAAAGGTTCAGGGGGGAAGTTGTACTCATCCATGACGAAAACAACGAGCATAAATGTACGGGATGTTCAGCATGCGAGATCGCCTGCCCGAACGGCACAATTGAGATCATAAACAAGCGTGAAGTTGATCCGGAAACGGGTAAGTCAACCAAGGCGATAGACAAGTTCGTTTATCATTTGCAGATGTGTACATTCTGCAACCTTTGCATAATTGCATGCCCGACGGACGCGATCAAGATGTCACAGGATTTTGAGCATGCTGTGTTTGACAGGACACAGCTTACAAAAGTTTTAAACAATCCCGGTTCAAAGCTTATGCCGGGAATAAGAGAATGACGATATGGAGCAGGTACTGTTTTACATATTTGCCGGGATGATACTTGTGTTCTCAGTTCTGACTGTAACCAGCAGGAGAATACTGAGAGCGGCGGTTTATCTGTTGTTTGTGCTGGTTGCGGCGGCCGGCCTGTTCTTCCTTTTGCAGTTTGAATTTCTTGCCGCAGTTCAGCTTACGCTCTATGCAGGCGGAATCATTGTGCTGATCATATTTTCAGTGATGCTCACCAGCCATGTGAGCGAGAAACTTGAGCCGGTGAGGTTCAGCAAAGCCGCGTTTGCTTTCATTGCCAGCGCCGCAGGAGCGGCACTCACTGTCTATACTTTGCTCTCGTATCCGTTCCCTAAAGTTTCCGCGGCAGAGATAGACACAAGCATGAAGAGGATCGGCAGGGAACTACTGGGCTATCAGGCAAACGGATATGCACTGCCGTTTGAAGTGATCAGCATACTCCTTCTGGCAGGCATGCTGGGGGTGATCATTATTGCCAAGCGATCTGAAAAATGACGAACCGACATGATTGAAAAGATCGGAATTGAAAATCTTCTGATACTCAGCGCGCTGATGTTCTTCATCGGCGTTTACGGATTCCTTGTAAGAAAGAATCTGATCACAATGCTGATGTCAGTTGAGCTGATACTGAATGCCGTGAACATAAACTTCGTGGCGTTCAACAGGTACTTCTATCCGGAAAAACTGCAGGGACATTTCTTCGCCCTGTTTGTAATTGCAGTTGCCGCAACTGAAGTTGCCGTGGCGATTGCAATCATAATAAGTCTGTACAGAAAGATCAGAACAATTGATGTTGAAAAAGCAAGCGAGATGAAATATTGATGAACTATGATAAATGACTCTTACTCTTTTACTGTCGCCATACCTCTGATAGTTTTCTTCTCATTCCTTATTATAGGACTGGGATTCGGAAGGCTCAGGCCCATGGTCTCCGGGTTATTCGGAACACTGGCGCTTTTGGCTGTGACAGTGCTTTCCTACTTCACTGCCTACCGTTACTTCTTTGCGGACGGGATGCTGAACGGTTCGTTTCAGAAGTTCATTGCATATGATGCTTTGTGGATGAGCTTTACCGATAGTCTTCAGATCCGGATGGGAGTTTTGCTTGACCCGATCTCCGTAATGATGCTTGTGGTTATCTCGACTGTTTCGCTCATGGTGCATATCTACAGTCTTGAATACATGAAGCATGAAGAGGGCTTCTCCAGATATTACGCATTCCTGTCACTGTTCACTTTTTCAATGATGGGGCTTGTATTATCCTCAAACATATTTCAGATCTACATTTTCTGGGAACTTGTCGGGCTTTCTTCGTACCTGCTCATCGGACATTACTATGAGAAACCTTCAGCAGTGGCCGCTTCAAAGAAGGCGTTCATTGTCACTAGGTTTGCGGACTTCGGATTCCTCATCGGCATTCTTATGCTTTCCGGAATCACCGGGACTTTTGATTTTCTGAAGATCACTGACCCCTCCGGCTCTGCACTCACTCAGGGTTCGGCGGTCGGATTTATGGGACTTTCGGTTATAACATGGAGTCTCCTGCTGGTGTTTGCCGGAGCCGCAGGCAAGTCGGCAATGTTTCCGCTTCATATCTGGCTTCCCGATGCTATGGAAGGCCCGACTCCTGTCTCGGCTCTCATTCACGCGGCTACAATGGTTGTTGCCGGTGTCTATCTCGTTGCAAGGCTTTTCACGGTCTATGTCCTTGCCGCTCCCGATGCACTCATCACGATCGGCTACATAGGAACTTTCACTTCGCTGTTTGCGGCAGTGATCGCATGCACTCAGTTCGATATCAAGAGGGTTCTCGCGTTCTCCACTATCTCGCAGATAGGGCTGATGATGGGCGGGCTCGGCGTATCCGGGTATACCGGCCAGGAAGGCCTCGGTTATACGGCGTCCATGTTCCACCTGTTCACGCATGCAATGTTCAAAGCCCTTCTGTTCCTTTGCGCCGGCGCTGTGATCCATGCAGTGCATACAAACGAGATGACCGGAATGGGAGGATTAAGAAAGTATATGCCTGTTACAAACATTGCTTTCCTTGTCGGATGCCTTGCTATCGCGGGAGTTCCGCCGCTGTCAGGATTTTTCAGCAAAGACGAGATACTCACGGCTGCACTTGAGAAAGACAAACTGCTGTTTGCCGTTCAGTATGCAGTTGCGGGACTTACAGCATTCTACATGTTCCGGCTTTACTATTCGATCTTCTGGAACAGCGACAGGCAATATCATACAAAGCCGCATGAATCTCCGTTTGCAATGCTCTTTGCTTTGATCTTTCTTTCGGCGGCATCGGTCGTATCCGGATTCATTCCTTTCAGCAGGCTTGTAACTCCGGATCTGAAGCCGTTTGATTCGCATATTCACTGGGCAGTTGCAATTCCGGCAATAGCGGTCGCGGCTGTGGGCATACTAATTGCCACTGTCATGTACAGGAAGGAGAGCGGGTTGCCGGCGAAAACTGCGGCGGCCTTTGGAGGACTTTACAGGGCTGCATGCAGGAAGTTTTACATTGACGAGATCTACATTTTCATAACAAAGAACGTGATCTTCAGATACATATCCGCGCCTCTTGCATGGTTCGACCGCAATGTGGTTGATAATGCAATGAACAGCATTGCCGCACTGACCAATCTTACTTCCTCGAGGATAAAGGGGCTTCAGTCGGGACAGCTTCAACAGTATGCTTATGTGATGGTTGCGGGCGTAATAATTGTTGTGCTTGCCGCATTGTATTTTATGAACGGATAACTGACGATGTGAAATGAATATTCTACTTTGGCTCATCTTCATACCTTTGTCCACCGTTGCCGTACTTATCTTCTGCAAAGACAGAAGGCAGTACAGGGTAACTTCCGCGTTCGGAATGGGCCTTCAGCTTCTGTTCTCCGTATATCTTGTGTTCAGATATATTGAAGAAAGGAATGCGGGAAATGCGGAGCCGATGGCATTCATGTACAGTTACCGGTGGTTCGATGCGTTCAACATTTCCTTCATGACAGGCATTGACGCAATTTCGCTGTCGCTTGTCGTGCTCACTTCAATAGTTGCGTTTACCGGTATTCTGGTTTCATGGAGAATGGAGAAGCTTCCGAAAGAATTCTTCATTTCTCTCATAACACTTGCAATGGGAGTTTTCGGGTTCTTCATCACCATTGACCTGTTCACTATGTTCCTGTTCTATGAACTGGCGGTGATCCCGATGTATCTTCTCATCGGAATCTGGGGAAGCGGCAGAAAGGAATATTCCGCAATGAAGCTCACGCTTATGCTAATGGGTGCATCAGCGCTTCTGCTTGTTGGAATACTCGGGCTGTATGTTTACTCTTCACCGGACGTGAACATCCTCAGTTTCAGCATTTACGATATTGCATCTGCTGATATTCCGCTCGAAGCGCAGAGGTTCTTCTTCCCGCTTGTGTTCGTCGGATTCGGAGTTCTCGGTGCGCTGTTTCCTCTGCATACATGGTCTCCGGACGGTCACTCGTCCGCGCCGACTGCAGTTTCAATGCTTCATGCGGGAGTTCTCATGAAGATGGGAGGATATGGTTGTCTGCGTGTCGCTATGTTCCTTCTGCCCGAAGCCGCAAAGGAAATGGCATGGTTCTTCATCATCCTCACAACCATCAGTATAGTTTTCGGCGCGTTCGGAGCCATTGTGCAAAAAGACCTTAAGTACATCAATGCTTACTCATCGGTAAGCCACTGCGGGCTTGTGCTCTTTGCAATGCTGATGATGAATCAGACAGCAGTGAACGGATCCGTGCTTCAGATGATTTCCCACGGACTCATGACGGCCCTTTTCTTCGCACTTATAGGAATGATCTACGAAAGGACGCACACCAGAGACATCAGGTTCATGGGCGGGCTGATGAAGATCATGCCGTTCCTCGGAGTCTGTTACATGATCGCCGGATTTGCTTCGCTCGGCCTTCCCGGACTCAGCGGATTTGTTGCCGAGATGAACGTGTTCGTAGGTGCATTCATGCATACGGACAGTTTTCACAGGACTGCCACCGTGATCGCTGTCGCATCAATAGTCATTACGGCGGTTTATATACTTCGCGTTGTCGGAACGCTCCTTCTCGGGCCTCTCAGAGACGGGCATGAATTTGAGACCGGTGATGCAAGATGGTATGAGAGATGGGCAAACATACTTCTGATCGCTTCAATTGCAGCGATCGGTATTGCGCCGCTGTGGCTTTCGGATGCACTGATAAGAAGCATTCAACCGATCATTCAGAAACTTCAGTGATGATGACCTATGACACTTGAACAATTCATGATGATGCGCCACGAACTACTGATAATAGTCGCAGCGGTTCTGATCGTAATAGTGGAACTGATGAATTCCGATGAAAACAAAGAGAGGGTAATTCCATTTGCGGTCATAGTGTTTCTTGCGGTCACAGTTGCGGGTTTCCTGCCCATAGATACGGGAATACTTTTCGGCGGAATGTACAGGACCGATGACATAACCATCGTGATGAAAAACGCGCTGAACATCGGCGTTTTCATAATATTTCTGCAGTCCGCCGCATGGCTGAAGAAACATAAAGACACGTTCAGAAGCTACGGCGCTTTCTATTTCATAATGCTTGCTTCCCTTACAGGAATGCAGTACCTGATCTCATCCGGGGATTTCCTGATGTTCTTCATCGGAACGGAACTCGCAACAATTCCGGTCGCGGCGCTTGTTGCAATGGAGAAAGCACGCGAGCAGTCGGGAGAAGCGGGAGTGAAACTGATACTGTCCGCCGCACTCTCGTCGGGGATCACACTCTTCGGTATTTCACTTCTGTACGGTTCATCAGGTTCAATTTTCTTCTCCGATGTTGCAAGGTCTTTCGCCGCTGATGACCTGCAGATACTTGCATTACTGTTCGTCTTTGCAGGCATTGCGTTCAAGATCTCAATTGTGCCTTTCCATCTCTGGACAGCAGATGTGTACGAAGGTGCGCCTGTGAGCGTTACTTCCTATCTGTCCGTGATCTCCAAGGGTGCCGCTGTTTTCATACTCGTGTTTCTTCTGTACAAAGTGTTCTACACAGTGCCGGGGATCTGGATGAATGTGCTTTATGCAGTTTCGGTGCTTACGATGACCATTGGAAATCTGTTTGCCATCAGACAGCAGAATCTGAAACGGTTCCTTGCATTCTCATCAATAGCTCAGGCAGGGTTTGTGCTTCTTGGCATCATTAGCGGCACACAGCTCGGCTTCGCTTCGGTTGTTTACTTCCTTCTCATTTATGTATTCTCCCAGCTCGGAGCTTTCGGAGTTGTTGCCGCCATTTCCAATGCATCGGGCAAGGAGAACATTGACGACTACAACGGCCTGTACAGAACTAATCCGAAAATGAGCCTTGTAATGATGCTGTCGCTGTTCTCACTTGCGGGAATTCCGCCTGTGGCAGGGTTCTTTGCGAAGTTCTTCCTTTTCATAGCGGCCGCAAGAGAAGGATATTACGTTCTGCTTCTGATAGCGGTCGCGAATGTAACAGTGTCGCTCTACTATTATCTGCTTGTTGTTAAGGCGATGTTCATCAACGAGTCGGATGATCCGATAAGGAAGATCGAGAATGACTTTTATACTAAGGCCGGTCTTGCAATTTGCGCCGCCGGCATTCTTGCCATCGGGTTTTTCGGCACTCTCTTTGATTATATTAACAGTATATCTTACGGAGTGAAATGACCCATGCCACTTGAAAGCGGAAAACATATTGAAAAGGAAATTGAAGGGGTAAGATGCCGCGTTGTTGAAACGGGTATGGATGAAGAAAGGATGAATTTCATCAAAGAACTGCTTGAACATAACGGGTACGAAGTGAAAACCGAAAAGGAAGCAAGGAAGGATGAGAATCTTCCCGAAAAATTCACGCTGGGAGTTACAGACATAATATTCAATCCGGTCATTGCCGTTTACGAAAGAAAGCTCAGGACGTTCGACGGAAAGATAGTAACTCCGCAGTTCTGGAAGCAGGCAGATGAGGATTCGAAAAAATGGTACTGGAAAGTCAGGTACAGTCAGTAATCTCCGGAGCGATTTTTTCATTCATGCACTGAATACAAATGCCGGAGCAGGATTCAGTATCCGCCGACAAAAGATCACACATTCTCAGGAAGTACATCCCGGGTGCCTTCCTGTTTTCGGGATACCGCAGGGAATGGCTGACTAAAGACATTGCCGCAGGCCTTTCCGTTGCTTCAATCGCCTTACCGCTCGGGATCGCGTATTCGAGCCTCGCAGGGCTTCCTCCTGAAACAGGACTCTACTCTACAATTCTGCCTATGGCCGCTTATGCTCTGTTCGGAACTTCAAGACAGTTGATAATCGGTCCGGACTCTGCAACATGCCTCATGGTAGGTGCGTCCCTTGCAATGTATGCATCAGACGGGACACCGGAATACAGGGCGCTGTCCAGTGTGTTTTGTTTATTGGTCGGAGTGTTTGCAATAGTCGCCGGATTTTTCAAGCTCGGTTTCGTTGCCAATTTCATGTCGAGGCCTATTCTCACGGGTTATCTCAACGGCCTCGCACTCAGCATCATAGTAGGACAGTTCGGTAAACTTTGCGGATTTCCGCTTAAGTCTGAAGGCCTGTTCAGGATGCTTTACAGTTTTGTATCTAGCATAAACGAAGTTCATTTGCTCACTCTTGCTATAGGTGCAGGCGCTTTTGTCTTCCTGCGGCTCATGAAGACCTTTGCCCCGAAAATTCCCGCGCCCCTTATTGTCATAGCCGTATGCGCGGTTGCTTCTGCCGTTTACGGACTGTCCTCTCAGGGTGTTGCTGTCGTGGGCGCTTTGCCCTCTGGCCTTCCGGCCCTTGCACTTACCGGAGTTGACTTCAAGCACTTTCCCGGTCTCATTCCGAATTCAATGGAAATACTTCTTATCACTTACTGCAGTATGATGCTCACAAGCAAGAGTTTTGCAAACAAGAGGGGATACAGAATAGAGCCGAATCAGGAATTCATTGCGCTCGGAGTTTCGAATATCTTTTCCGGACTGTCACAGGGTTTCGTTGTGAGCGGAGCAGACTCCAGAACTGCGGTTAACGATTCATTCGGAGGCAAGACGCAGTTGGTTGCCGTCATTGCATCAATCACCATTGCGATCTTTGTAATGTTCTTCACAGGGTATCTTGAGCTTGTGCCCGTCACAATACTTGCGGCAATTGTGATCTCCGCATCAATCGGCTTGTTTGACATCGGATATCTTAAAAGCATTTACAGGATAAGCCGGGCGGAGTTTGGCATTGCCGTGCTGACGGGACTGTGCGTGCTTTCGCTGGGAGTCATTCCGGCTCTTGTAATTGCAGTCCTGCTGTCGATCGTAAGGTTGATAATGCTGTCCACAAATCCAACGGCAGAGATACTTGGAAGAGTGGAGCAAACAGGCTCATACCATAATGTTGAGACAAATCCGGATGCTGTGTCATTTCCCGGACTGATGATCTTCCGCTTCCCTGCTTCGCTTCTGTTTTATAATGCATCCGGTTTTTCCGAAAGCCTTAGAAGTAAGGTGAAAGAATTCGGGCCGGGACTGAAGTGCGTTATGATTGACTGCGAAGTGTTTGCGTTCATTGATGTTACGGGTGCCGTCACATTGAAGGAGGAGGTCAGTGAACTCCGAAAGGAAGGTGTTGACGTCATAATATCATCCGGGAGATCGCGCATCAGAAAAATTCTGAAGAATTCAGGCGTGGCTGAGCTTGCGGGGGAAGAGAATATGTGTTACACGCTTGATGAAGGCACAGGAAAATATCTGAACAAAAAGTGACCCCCGTCAAAGTTTTTCACCTGCTTTTTGATCTGCAGTAAACCGTTCATAACTGAGGATCATTTTACCAGTAAGCATTTCATTGTGCTTACCGGCTTTCCTTCTGCAAGCAAAGTATAGAAATATATTCCGCTCGAAAGAAGGCTTCCGTTGAAATAAACCCTGTGGAAACCGGGCGGCATCACTTCTTTCGTAAGCACTGCAACCTTCTTTCCCCCGGCATCATACACAGCCAGCTCAATAAGCGTTTCGCATGATACTGTAAAGGGAATTGCCGTGACTGGATTGAACGGATTCGGATAGTTCTGTCCTAATGAGTATCCCGCATGCAATGTATTCATTTCTGAAATTCCTGTCGTCTGTTCAAATGAAAACACACCGGAGTTGTTGCTTCCCGTGAACATCCTTCCGCGCAATGATGTGAAAGAGTATGCATAACTGTTCGACGGAAATCCTGAATTGATCTGTGTCCAGTTATCGCCGCGGTTGGTTGAAAGGAAGATCTTGCCGTCATCCGTTGAAATGAAAAGGTCGCCGTTGGAATTCGCCGCCGCGGATCTCAGGTTTGCCGCTGAGTTCTGCGAACCGACACTCGTAAATGATGCGCCGTTGTCCGTTGACCTGTGAAGGCCGAATGCATCAGAAACATATATCGCATTGTCAGGGGCCTTCAATACGGTCTTTATGAAAATGGGTGGAAATGACACAAGGTTCGTAAAACTCAGCCCTCCGTTTGAAGACTGGATCACTCCCGAAAGCGAAGTTCCCATCAGGATCCTTCCGTCCTCAGTCAATGACATCCCTCCGACAAATCCGAGATCCATCCTCACTGTCTGTTGCCATGTGAATCCATCATCAGTTGACCGGAACACGAACACTCCGACATTGCCGATCGTGGGTCCTACGGTTACTGAATATGCCGCCGTAATTGAGCCATCGGGCAGAAATACAATGCAGCCGCCGCCGGCGTAATTGAGCGGAAAGGACCTCCTGTCAGCATCTGACCAGCTGGCTCCCTGATCTGAGGACCTGTGAATGAATGACGAATCCACAGTCTTTGACAAAGCGAACAGGATTCCGGACGGTGATGAAGCAATCACTGAAACACGTTTGCCGGAAAGCCCGGACAGTGACCAGCTCAGTCCGCCGTTGGTGGATTTGTAAACTCCGACCGCCCAGCTTGATGCATACAGGTTTCCGTCCGTATCTGCGGCGATCGAATACACGATGTCATTGTTTCCCTGTGACATCGGGCCAGTCTGCATCCATACGCCTTGTGAATATGCAGTTCTGAAAAGCAAAAGTGAAAGGGCAACGAAAATTGTCCTCATAACCGATACTGATTCAAATGAATAATATTCATTACTTCAAGATAACGATCTTCGATCATCCGGTGGAACAAAAAAAACCTCTGGCGTAGGAATCAGGATACCCATCATATTTGCAGAGTTCATCAGGCAAGTACGGGCTCTGCCAGACCTCAGGGAAGAATCACTTCTTGTAGATGTTCAGGTCCCTGAACCTGAAGAAGCAAAGCCCTCCTGTTGTTATCACTCTGATCTGATAATAGAAATACTGATTTACTCCCGGTGAGGGTAGAGTGACTGTAATTGAATGCTCGGCTCCGTCCAGTATCAATCCGGATTTTCATTTGCTTAACATTGCATCTTCAGGCATTCCGCCATGAAGTACATATTGCCATAACAATATCATGCCTCTGCTGTCCCCGGCAGGTATCGGAAAAGAGTTATGTGCAATGTACCGTGATTTTGTATGTTAATCATGCAGGAAATTCTGCATCTTGTAAGTCATTATTAACTGAACCTCACAAATTCAAACAATGAAAGAAAACGAACGAAAGGCAAAGATAGAACCGAGATGGACAGTAGGACTTACGCTTTTGTTCATCATACTTCTGAATTATGCCTTGCCGAGCCGTATCACACTTATTCCTCCATGGTTTGGATACTTGTTAGGATTCATTATGCTCGTTCCGATAACAATGGTGGGCATTACATCAGGGAGTTTTCTGTGGCTGAGAATTGAGAAACTGACTCTGAACATTACTTCGGTAATAATCGGCCTGGCGAACTTCTGGAATCTGATCAGGCTTACGGAATCAATGGTAATGAATACTCAAGACATAAGCGGATTAGTTCTGCTTACTTCCAGTGTAGCCATTTGGGCTCTGAATGTTATGATCTTTTCACTCATTTACTGGCAACTGGACCGTGGCGGGCCTGAAAGGAGAGTGATCGGGAATGAGAAAATGCCCTCCTGGATCTTCCCGCAGGATTCAGCCCCGGAAGGTATGGTTCCTTCCGGCTGGAAACCCCAATTTCCTGACTATCTTTACCTGTCCTACTCCACTGCGACGGCATTCAGCACCACCGAAGTTGCACCGGTTACAATCAGTGCCAAAATGCTTATGATGCTTGAGAGTCTGATATCACTTGTTACAATCCTCATGGTAGCGGCCAGGGCGATCAACATACTGGGGTGACAGGTGATCACCTGAGTGGTGATCAGCCCCGGTGCAACAAAGAATCACTTGTATCTTTGTGACTGATAGGGTATAATTGTACGAGTTTAAATGATTATAGTATGGTGGGTTGGGAGACCCACTTTTTTTTTGCATAATTTGAATCAGGTTTGGAAGAAATAATCAGATCTGTCATTGAAGCAACGGATTACAGGATAATAGAACTTGTTATCCGCGGAGAGAAGCGTACAAAGGTGCTGGAAGTCTTTGTTGACAGAAAGGAAGGGGTGAACATTGATGAACTTGCCGAGATCAGCAGGGAACTGGAACGAAGGATCGAGGAGAGTCATTTCGCAGGCGAATTATCGAAGATCATAGTATCTTCTCCGGGCATTGACAGGCCGTTCAGATTCATTTGGCAGCTTGACAAACATGTCGGAAGGACACTTTGGGTAAGGCTGAATGACGGCAGTGAAATTGAGGGAAAATTGGAAAGAGTGTCGGATGAAGACGGAGAACTGTGCATTCTTGTTGCTCCTGAGGGCAGGAAGAAGTCCGATCCTGTGGAGACCCTGATAAGGTTTGATGATATGAAGGAAGCAAAAATCAAAATCAGTTTTTCAAAAAAATAATATTTACAGAAATGAAGTCGGAAATTGTTGAAGCCTTTACCATGATGGCAAAGGAAAAGAGCATTGACAGGGAGATCCTGATCAGTGTTATCAAAGACTCTTTCAACAAAATGATGGAGAAGAAGTACGGACCGGATGCGAGATACGAGATAGTGGTGAATATGGACAAGGGAGATATCGAGATATTCCTTTTCAAGACAGTTGTTGAAGAAGTGACCGATCCCGGAACGGAGATTGACAAGGAATCTGCCGAAGAAAAATCCGGAGAGGAATTTGAAGTCGGAGATGATTTTGTGGATCAGATACACATAGAAGAGTTCGGAAGAAGAATGGTGATAAATCTGAAGCAGAACCTTAACCAGAAGATAAGGGAGATCGAAAAGGAGGTCACCTTCAATACTTACAAGGAATTCCTTGGCGAGATAATTGTGGGAGAGATCTATCAGATCAAGCCGTCTTCCATACTTCTCATACATAACGGAAATGAGATAATCTTCCCGAAAGGCGAGCAGATACCAAAGGAAAGATATAAGAAGGGTGACACCATCAGGGCGATTGTCAAGAGCATTGAGAAGAGACAGTCAGGACCGCCGCTCATAATTGTTTCGAGGGCGGATGAACAATTCCTCTACAAGCTCTTTGAACTGGAAATTCCGGAGATCTTTGATCAGATAATCGAGATAAAGGGCATTGCGCGCGAACCCGGAGAAAGAGCAAAGATCGCTGTATCATCAAACGATGACCGCATTGATGCAGTCGGCGCCTGCGTGGGCATGAAGGGAATAAGGATCCATTCAATTGTGAGAGAGCTTAGCAATGAGAACATTGACGTGATCAATTACACCGAGGATCCCGCGCTTTACATAGCAAGGGCGCTCTCCCCCGCAAAGCTGAATGATATTGTGATCGACAACGAATCAAAGACTGCAAGCATCTATGCGGATGACGATCAGATCAGTCTCATTATCGGAAAGAACGGTCAGAACATTAAGCTCGCCGGAAAACTTACCGGCTATCAGATCAATGTAGTAAGGCTTGATGAAGAAGAAGATGATGAAGATGAGAATGAGAGTGAG
>CAZTQR010000021.1:0-13127 GCA_964615795.1 uncultured Ignavibacteriaceae bacterium | reverse complement strand
TGAGAATGAGAATGAGGATGATAACGAAAACGAAGAAGAGGCCGGTGAAGAGGTCTCGGATAAAACTGATGACAATGCGGAAGAAGAGACCGTTGATGAAGTATCAGGGGGGAATGAGGAATGAACTGATCGTTGAATGAAGCATAACATTTTCTCAAAATTAATAATCTGATGACAGATTCTCAGGAAAAACTAAGAAAGGAAAAGGTGATCACTCTTGTGACCAAGCTGAACATCTCCAAGGATGATCTGCTTGAGTTCCTCAAGAAGAGCGGTATCGAAGCCACACTGAATACAACGCTTCCGCCTGAAGTGGTGGCCAAGGTGTTTTCGCATTATAAGAAGGATTTTGAGAAAGAGATCAAAAGGAAAGAGAAGGTTAAGAAGTTTGAGAAGGAGATGCATACGGGCCTGACGGAAGGCGAGGAGATGCTGAGGATAGAAGAAGAGCGAAAGCGGCAGGCAGAGGAAGAAGAAAGGGCGCGGAAGGCAATAGAGGAAGAGAACAAGCGCCGGGAAGAGGAGAAGAGGAAACAGGAGCTTCAGGCGTATATGCAGAAGGTCAGGCTGGAAGAAGAACAGAAGGCAAAGAAATCACAGAAGCAGGCGGCGGAGAAGACTCATGAAGCCAGAAAGGAAAGACCTCATTCAGAAAGAAAACAGGAGACTCACGCTCCTGCAGTTACATCACCAAAGCCTGAAGTAAGGCATACTCCCGATACAAGGAAACCTGCTGAGGGTGCGAGGTCCGGTCAGGAAAGACCGGCACATGACAGAGCGGGCCAGGACAGATCGGGAAGGCCGGCACACGGTCAGCAGGCGAGAACCGGGGATCACAGAAAGCCGCATCCGGGACAGAAGAAACCGTTCCAAAGGCCTAAGAGAGATCAGCAGAACAAGATCACAATAAAGGACCTCCCCGGAAAGAAGAAGTTTGAAACAGAAACAAGAAAGCCGCCAACGGACAGGCCGGCTGTGCCTGCAACTACCGGTGACAAGGTATTCGGTGATAAAAGATTCAAGGATAAGGACAAGAAGGAGAAGGACAGAAAGAAATTTGAACTTGAGCAGGAGAGAAAACGGAGACAGCAGAAGCTTGAGAAGAGCCACAGGGCTAAGGATGCCGCACAGAAGGAGATTGATGATGCGATAAGGGAAACTTTTGCAAAGATGGAAGTGGATGCCGGCATGTCTGCAAGAAGCCAGGCGAGAAAGAGAAAGAAGAAGGAGAGAATAGAAGAAGAGAGGAAGATTCAGGAGCAGAAAGAAGCTTCGAAACATATACTGAAGGTGAACGAGTTCGTGTCAACGGCAGAGCTGGCAAACCTGATGGGAGTTGATGCGAACGACATTATTAAGACATGCTTCAAGCTCGGAATGATGGTATCCATCAATCAAAGGCTGGAGAAGGATCTCATTGAGCTCATCGGTTCCGACTTCGGCGTGCAGATAGAATTCCTTAAAGAGTATGAAGAGGACATTCTTGAAGATGCTCCCGATTCATCGGATACGCTTAAGGGAAGGGCTCCTGTTGTTACGGTGATGGGACACGTTGACCATGGAAAGACCTCATTGCTTGACTATCTGCGCAAGGCAAATGTTGTGGCAGGTGAGGCAGGCGGAATAACACAGCACATCGGCGCTTACAAAGTGAAGCTGGATAACGGAAAGACACTGACATTCCTTGACACTCCCGGCCACGAAGCATTCACAGCCATGAGGGCAAGGGGCGGACAGGCCGCAGACATTGTTGTGCTGGTTGTTGCCGCAGATGACAGCGTTATGCCGCAGACTGTGGAAGCGATCAACCACGCAAGGGCGGCGGGAGTTCCTATTGTTATTGCCATCAATAAGGTTGACAAGCCGGAATCAAATCCTGACAGGATAAGGCAGCAGCTTTCTGAAAAAGATATCCTTGTTGAAGAGTGGGGAGGCAAATACCAGTCTGTGGAGATTTCCGCAAAGTTCGGAAAAAACATAGACCAGCTTCTTGAGAAGATAATTGTTGAAGCCGAACTGCTTGAGCTGAAGGCAAACCCTGACAGGAATGCAAGAGGCGTTGTGCTTGAAGCCAAGCTTGACAAGGGCAAAGGCCCGATCGCGACAGTGCTAGTGCAGAAGGGCACATTGAGGGTCGGTGACACTTTCATTTCGGGTATGTTCAGCGGAAAGGTCAAGGCGATGTTTGATGAAAGAGACAACAAAGTGGAAGAGGCTTTGCCATCGGCACCTGTGGTTGTGCTTGGATTTGACGGCGTGCCGCAGGCAGGCGATACTTTTGTAGTGCTTGATTCTGAAAGGGATGCTAAGGGAATTTCTCTTAAGAGGCAACAGCTTAAGAGGGAACAGGATGTGCGACAGGTAAGGTTTGTTACACTGGATGACATTTCCAAGCAGATCAAGGAAGGACAGGAAGTTGAACTCAGGATCATTCTCAAGGCTGATACGGACGGTTCTGCGGAAGCGCTTGCAGATTCGCTGCACAAGCTCACAACAAATGAGACAAAAGTATCTGTGATCCACAAAGCTGTCGGTGCAATCAGCGAGTCGGACATACTGCTTGCAGAGGCTTCCGGCGCTATTGTGATCGGATTCAATGTAAGGCCAAACCTCAATGCACGAAAACTTGCAGAGAAGAACAATATTGATATAAGGCTCTATGATATCATCTACAAGCTCATAGAAGAAGTGAAACAGGCGCTTGAAGGAATGCTCGCTCCCGATGTATCTGAAGAGATCGTCGGCACTGTGGAGATCAGGCAGGTGTTCAAGGTTCCGAAGATCGGGAATGTTGCAGGCTGTTATGTGCTCGACGGCAAGATCGTGAGGAACAACAGGGTAAGGCTTATCAGGGACGGCTTCAAGATATTCGAAGGTAATGTCTCGTCACTGAAAAGGATCAAGGACGATGTGAGGGAAGTTGAGGCCGGCTATGAGTGCGGCATCGGGCTTGAAAATTTCAACGATGTGAAAGTCGGTGATATAATAGAATCGTTCAGACTCGTCGAAACAAAGAGGAAACTTGTAACGCAATAAAGGAGAGAGATGTCAATAAGATCAGAAAAAGTGGCTGAAGAGATAAAGCATCAGCTGAACACGGCAATGTCAAAGGATCTTTCAGAGATACCGGGACTCGGACTTGTAACAATATCAAAAGTCATCATGGCTCCGGACCTGAAACTTGCAAAGGTGTATCTCAGCTTTCTTGGCAACAAGGAACCTGCCGAAAAATGTGTCGAGAAGATCAGTTCAAGGAAGAAACACATACGCTATCTGCTGGCAAAGCATATAGTGCTCAAGTATGTGCCCGATCTCATGTTCTACCATGACGATACAATTGAATATGCAGACAAGATGCAGAAGATCTTCAATGAGCTTCACAAAGATGAAACAAAGGAATGAGGCCGGTTCTTGCAAACGGAAGAAAAGACTCATTCGCCATACGACAACCGGATATTCCTTGCTGACAAACCCCTTGACCTGACAAGCGCAGATGTTGTCAGGATCTTCAAGAAGGAATTCGGCCTCGGCAAGATCGGCCATTCGGGTACGCTTGATCCAAAGGCAACAGGGCTGCTCGTTCTATGCTCCGGCAAGCTGACCAAGAAGATCACGGAATTCATAGACTATGACAAGTCGTATGAAGGAGTGATCAGAATAGGCGCCACAACGAAGAGCTTTGACACCGAGACGGAAGAGGAAAATTTTGCTGATGTTTCAGGTATTGGCGATGAGGAGCTTGAGTCTGCAAGAAAGCAATTCATCGGCGAAGTTGTTCAGATGCCTCCTATGTATTCCGCTCTCAAGCATAAGGGAAAGCCTTTGTACAAGTTCGCCCGCAAGGGCCGTGAAATTGAAAGGAAGCCGAGGAACATACTTGTTGAAGAGTTTAAGATAACGAGGATAAGCGACACTGAGGTCGGTTTCAGTATCTCCGCAAGCAAGGGCGCCTACATCAGATGCATAGCTAATGATTTCGGCGCGGCGCTTGGTGTCGGCGGTTACCTCAAAACTCTCAGAAGGACAAGGATAGGAAAGTTTCAGATCAGTGTATTCAAAGAATCAGTAAGGAACATTCCGTACATTGTTCTGGATTGAAGGGAAGCTTAGTGAGCGATCAGTGCTCCGCATCAAAATTGAAGTTGAATAAGTTTTGCCAATAGAGTAATTTTGCTGTCTGTTTATCAACAAACGCAAACCCACAGAGAGATGGCTGAGTGGTTGAAAGCGGCGGTCTTGAAAACCGTTGTGGCCTCTGGTCACCGGGGGTTCGAATCCCTCTCTCTCTGCTTCTGAAATCAAACGGAAGGCCTTATTCATTAAGGCTTTCGTTGTTTTTACACAAAACTTAAACAGCTAAAATGAGAAGAACGGCCATAGCTATTGTACTGTTAATCACAGCAGTTTATATGACGGGATGTTCAGGAGTCAAAGAAACTGTGGAAAACGCGGAGAGACTGAAATTCAAGCTGGGTGCGGTTGACAAGATCAAGATAGGCGGAGTGAATTTCAGCAATATCAAAAGCGTTGACCAGCTCAATATTTCGCAAAGCGCCTCGCTACTCGGAAGCATAGCTTCAGGCAGCCTGCCGGCATCATTTACCGTGAATCTCATAGCCAGGAATCCCGACACATATCCGGGCGGAAGCAAAGAATCGTCTTCCCTTATCAAAGGGCTCGACTGGCGCTTCCTCGTTGATGACAAGGAGATGGTTACGGGTGAGATAGATCAAACAATTACAATACCCGGAGTGGGACAGCAGGTCACAATACCGATACCTGTTCAGGTGGACATATTCAAAATGCTCGGAGACGGCGGTATTGAAAGGATCATGAATCTTGTAAACGCAATGAACGGCACAGGCGGCGCAAGCTCACGCGTGTCTCTGAAGATAAAACCGACAATTGACACATTCCTCGGAGGGATCTCTTATCCCGGCGAAATTGAAGTGGTGAACAAGGAATTCAGATAGTGTAAGTTCAGTTAAGGCATTCAAGATATCCGTTTTGAACTTACACAAACCTGATTGACTTTCAATTTCCGCAAGTTTTCCAAGTCCGCTGCACTAAGTTTCACCTCACTTTTTATTCTGGCCGGAGTTGCATTTCCGGCAACCTACTTCATCTCAAATAACGGCAACGATGCAAACAACGGCACTTCGCCAGGTTACCCGTGGAGGACCATAAACAAACTGAATTCCATGATGAGCGCATTTCGCCCGGGTGACAATATTCTCTTTGAAAGAGGGGGATACTTCGTGGGACAGGTAAACATTAACGCAAGCGGAAGCGGAGATGAGCCGCTGACATTCGGCGCTTACGGCGAAGGAGCCGATCCCGTCCTGAGCGGATCGCTTCCGGTAAGGTCATGGAACGCTCTTTCCGGAGGAATCTACACAGCCGATGTTGATACTGCTGTCAGAAACATGTTCTGCAACTTCCGGCAGATGATAATTGCCAGGTATCCGAATTCAGGCTACCTGAGAGTGAAGCAGAGCCTTAAAGGATCAAAGACC
The DNA here is from genome assembly GCA_964615795.1 of uncultured Ignavibacteriaceae bacterium. Lineage (GTDB taxonomy): Bacteria > Bacteroidota > Ignavibacteria > Tepidaquicellales > Tepidaquicellaceae > JADJAH01. The sequence goes on along the minus strand of CAZTQR010000021.1, from coordinate 7,611 downwards.
GGTTTCTTCGACAATGGCCTGAATCAGCCGGAAAACTTCTGGAAGGGTGCAACTGCTTACGTGAGAACAAACAACTGGACGATCGAATACAGCCGGGTCAAGGGTTTCCGCAAGGGGACGGTACTGCTTGAACAGGCATTCAACTATGACATTGAAAAGGACTGGGGCTACTTCTTCGACAACAAACTGAACCTTCTCGATACGCTGAATGAATGGTACTATGAAGACAGCGGCAACAGAAGCGGCAAGCTTTACATTAAGCCTCCGTCCGGCATCAATCCGTCGCAGGCATTTATAGAAGCGTCATTCATTTCTATCGGATTCTATTCAGGCAATAACCTCAGGAATGTGATCATCAGGGACCTGAACATTACAAATCAATCCGATTACGGAATCTATTTCACGGGACGAAACAGGAATGTTAAGGTCATTAACTGCACGTTTCAGGGGCAGGTCAAGAGCGGCATTTTCATGCCGGATATGAATTACAGCAATGAGATACTCAATTGCAGGTTCAACAACATAAACGGAGAAGGCATATATCTTATCGAATCAAGAAGGTGCGCAATAAAGAACTGCATTTTCACGAACATCGGAATGATGCCCGGCTACGGAACAAACGGCACTGCCTTCGGCATGTCGGCACTGGTTGCCCTGAAGAGCGACTCGCTCTACATTTCCGAAAACTACATAAGCAGAGTCGGGCATGACGGGATCAACGTGATCGGCAAAGGCAACCTGATAGAGAAGAATGTGCTGAAGGAGATTCTGTTGTATCTCAACGACGGTGGTGGAATAAAGAGTTACGGTGAAACTGTTTCGGGAACCGTATGGCGCAACAACTTCGTCTCAGATGTGCGCGGCAATCTTGCAGGAACACCTTCGGGCAACAGGCTGCTTTCCTACGGGTTGTATCCTGATGCCGGTTGCCGGGACATGCTGATTGAAAATAATACGGTAGAGACCTCATCCGGTGCGGGAATTTTCCTGTACGAAGGCTGCTTCAACAATGTGATAAGAAACAACACCTGCTTCAATAATCCGCTTTCAATAAAGTTCAGGGTGGATAAGAAGAACTCGGCGGGAAACACAGTGTCAGGAAACTTGTTCGCAGGAGCAGGCAACAATCAGTTTGCAGTAAGGCTGATTGCACCTGCACAGGGATTTGTCCCGGGCGTGTTTGACAGAAACGAATACTCATTCCCGAACAATGAACTTGCATTTCAGTTCGAGACTCCCGGAAGGCTTGAGGAATTCAACCTTGCGGACTGGGTAACCGTCATTAAGGGCAATGAAAAGAATTCCATAGTACTTTCCGGAGAGGATTATTCACATCCAAGAATTTTCAGGAATATGTCGGGCGATACGCTTAACTGCCTGCTTGATGCAAAGTCGGATTTCATGGATGCAGGCAGGAAAAAAGTGTACGGTTCGGTTCAGCTTATGCCGTGGAGTTCGAGGGTCTTGTTCTCATCTTTTCCGGATGAGAATTACAGTACGCTTGAGATAATGAGTTCGGATTATTCATTTGGCAGAAGGCAGGCAAGGTCAGTCTCAGAGTCGAGGTGGATGGTCGTGTCTGCAAAGAATATCTCTTCAGCTGTTTCACTCAAAGCTCCGGACGGATTTGAGATCAGTTATGAACCGGAAAGGAACTATTCTAAAACTCTGAGTTATATACCATCATCCAGAAAGGAAGACAAACTAATCTATCTCAGATTTTCACCCGCTGATGAGAAGACCTATTACGGTTTCATAGAAATATCCTCGGGAAATAGCCAGAGACTTATCAGAGTTTCCGGCTCTTCAAGATAACCGCGCCAAGCCCTTGCATTAAACCTGCAGGAATAAATCTTGTCTTACGCATGCACGGGCAAAAATGCAAATGAGCATACAGAAAAAAATACAGCATCTTCATCTCAGGGCCGGATTCGGTGCTTCATACTCCGTCGTGAAGAGCGGAATGAGTTCGGGCATTGAGAGCAGTGCGGATGCTCTGTTCAGATCATCAGAAAAATACACACTGCTCAGGAATGAATATGCCGACATGCTTCCGCCTGTTGCCGAAATGCAGGAAATGAGCGGTGACAAGCGTAAGGAACTGCTGATGCGCTCGCAGAAGGAGATCATAAATCTCAATGCCGAGTGGCTCAGAATGATGACATATTCCGAATCTCAGCTTAGGGAGAAGATGACTCTGTTCTGGCACGGGCATTTTGCTTGCAGGACAAGGGTCCCGCTGTTTTGCATGGGTCAGAACAATACTCTCAGGCAACATGCACTCGGGAAGTTCGGAGATCTTCTTCATGCCGTTTCAAAAGATCCGGCGATGCTCCAGTTTCTTAACAACCAGCAAAACAGGAAGCAAAGCCCGAACGAAAATTTTGCAAGGGAAGTGATGGAGCTGTTCACATTGGGAAGAGGAAATTATTCCGAGAATGATGTGAAAGAGGCGGCAAGAGCTTTTACAGGATGGGGATTTGACAGGGAAGGGAATTTCAGGATCAGAGAAAGATTTCATGATGATGGGAGAAAGGTCTTTCTTGGAGCGAGCGGAAATCTGACCGGCGAAGATATTCTGAATCTCATACTTGAAAAGAAGCAAACAGCCCGCTTCATCTGTACGAAGATCTTCCGCTACTTTGTGAGTGAAAAAGTTGACAGTGAAATTGTCGAAGGTCTTTCGGACAAGTTTTTCAGGACTGACTATGATATAGCAATATTGATGAAAGAGATCTTCACTTCCTCGTGGTTCTATGATGACAGGTATATCGGGACAAGGATAAAATCACCTGCGGAGTATATCACAGGAATCTCGCGGATACTGAATATGAGAATTCAAGACAGCAGGAGACTCGCGGGCCTGCAGAGAGCGCTTGGCCAGGTGCTGTTCAATCCACCCAACGTAGGAGGCTGGCCGGGCGGAAGAAACTGGATTGATACATCGTCCCTTGCTTTGCGGCTGAGAATCCCGGAGCAGATATTCAGGGAATCAAACATCGAGTTTGATTACAAGTTAAGTGAAGGAGATGACAGCGGTGATGCCGGAATGAAATCCGGTAACAGAAGCAGGATAAGACTGAGGGTAAGCGCAGATGCTTCCGGTATAGTAAAAGATTTTGGCGGTTTGAGAGGGAAAGAAACTGTCGAGAAAATGGCGGAATATCTTCTTCAGCCTGAGCTTAGCCGGGAGAAGCTGGAAATTGTCCTTAAGCACTGTGACGAATCAGACGGACAGGATATGGCAAAGAGCGCGGCGATGAGGATCATGTCATTGCCGGAATTCCAACTCTGTTAAATATTTGGCATGAACATCATAAAGAGAAGAGATTTTCTGAAGACTGCCGGGATCGTTACGGCATCGGCATTTACACCCGGCTTTCTGAAGGCTTTAGGAAAGAGCACTTCTTCCGTGCAGACTTCAGGGCTTAAGTACGACGGCAGGAGAGTTGTGATAGTTCAGCTTTCCGGAGGCAATGACGGTCTTAACACTGTGATACCCTTTGGCGACGATGCATACTACAGGTTGCGGCCAGAGCTGGCTGTGCCGCCCGCGGAAATTCTTAAGCTCAATTCGCATGCAGGGTTCAATCCGGTGATGTCCGGGTTCAGAAGTTTGTATGACAGCGGAGAAATTGCTGTCATCAACTGTGTCGGTTATCCGAATCCCGACAGGTCGCATTTCAGGTCAATGGACATCTGGCAGACCGGAAGCTCATCAGATGTAAACCTTAGCACAGGTTGGATCGGCAGGTACCTTGATTCAGAATGCCCGTCATGCGTAAATCCATATTCGGCCATAGAAGTTGACACATCGCTTGCCCTTGCACTTAAAGGAGAGAACCGGAGCGGAATGGCTGTAAAAGATCCCGGTAAACTTGTAATCGGCGGCGGAAAGGATTTCCATACCGAACTGTCTGAAATCCGGTCTGCAAATGAGAATGGAGAACTCATGTTCCTTTACAAGACTCTTGCGGATTTTACGAGCTCTGCTCACTACATACGGACTCATTCCGGAGATTACAGATCGGGGCTCGAGTATCCGGAATCAGAGTTCGGAAGGGATCTCAGAACAATAGCTGAGCTGATCAATTCAGGAGCGGAAGCTTCTGTATATTATGTTTCACTGTCGGGTTTCGATACGCATGTCGGGCAGAAGGGCAGACAGGAAAGACTGCTGAAGGAATTGTCAGACGGTCTGAAGATCTTAGCAGATGACCTGCGGTCGGCAGGGAATTATAAAGACACTCTTGTAATGTGCTTTTCCGAATTCGGAAGAAGGGTTGCGGAGAATGCCAGCAAAGGTACGGATCACGGATCGGGGAATTGTACGTTCATTATCGGAGGAGATCTTCTGAAAGCAGGGATGCTGAATGATGCACCGGATCTTGCCGATCTGAATGACGGTGATATAAGACATAAAGTTGATTTCAGAAGCATCTATTCCACGATACTAAGAAATCAGCTTAAGGCAGATGACAGGCAGATCCTTGGAAATGACTTCGGTGATCTTGGTTTCTGCTGAGCCTGTTCAGGAGGTGTCCTGCCGCAAAACGGCCCGGGAATCTGCCACAACCGCCGCAAAATAAACAGATACAAATCGCGCCTTCATTGTTTTTGCCATGATTGTTTCAAGTCCTTCTCCGTCCGAATATTCGGCAGTATTTACAGCATAAGAGATCCTGTGTTTTTCATTGAGTGAAAATGAAGGAGCCGGCCTGTAAGTCATGCTTAGTGCGGCGGCGATCAATATTACCATAAGATATTTTCTCACACCTCAAAATATTCATTGCAACTCAATGATTCAACATTGAGTCAAATTCTCTTCAATGAGACAATGGATGATAATGCCCGTTCACACAGCCAAGTTTATTGAATCTGACAGGCCTAATAAGTAATTTCGCCAAAAAGTTTGCTTTTACAGGGGTTTGTAACAGGCGTCATAGTCGGCTTTGTCATCTCCATGCCTCCGCTCGGACCCACATATTTTGCAGTGATAGAGCGCGCGCTCCGGAAGGAGCTTGCAAATGCTGTGGCCATAGGTGCCGGAGCAGGGTTTCTGGACATGTTCTATGTAATGGTTGCATTCGGAGGTGTTTCGGCAATTGCATCGCTGTTACCCGAAACTGTTGACAATTTTCTGCTGGAACATGAAAGCCGGTTCAAATTTGTCCTGGCACTGCTCGGCTGTCTCATTGTAATTGTATATGGTGTGAAGATGATGATGAAGTCCAAAAACTCACACAAGGCCGTGAATTTTGCCGGTGAAACGCCCGAAATGGCCGAGAAGGTTGGGACAATGGAATCGAACATACTTCGAAAAGAACAAACTCTCGGAAAGGTGTTTCATATAAATACATTGAAGAACTTGCAGTCGGGCCCGGTCGGGAGTTTCTTTCTCGGCATCGGATTCTGCCTTTCATCGGTCACATTGCCGGCTTCATGGCTTGCAATTGTAGGTTATCTGAAAAGCTACGGAGCAATAGATTCGGTGTTTTCCACAGGACTGATGCTTGCCGCAGGAGTGATGGTCGGAACAACCATTTGGTTCTATATAATGGCGAAACTTCTCTGCAAGCACACAGACAGGATAAAACCGAATTTCATACATAAGCTGAATTTTTCAACAGGACTTTTTCTTGTAATTCTCGGTGCCGTAATTTTATTCAGGATTTCGGCGGCCGTCATAGCATGATAAAAGCTTAAACGCGACTTGGACCAAACAGAGACAACAAGAATGGAGCTGAAGCAGAACAGGAACATCTGCAGTTTCTGCCAGACTCCGATCAAGAACGAACTCGAGTCTTTTATTTGTCCGTCCTGCCACTCCCCATATCACAAGGACTGCTGGCTGGAAAACAAAGGCTGTGCAGTTTACGGTTGCGGAGAGAAGATCATTGAAGACGACCAGGAAACTTCAATGAGGGCGGCGATCATCAACATCGAATACCTCATAAACAGAAATCAGTATTCCGAAGCAATATACGAAGCCAAACAACTGCTCAAGGTTGAGAGAAGAAATTCTGACCTGAAGAACCTTTATAACAAGGCTGTTGCGCTCATCAATAATAAAATGAACCTGATGAGCAGCGGCGACGATGCATTTTCGAGGAAAGATTACAAGGCTGCTGAAGTCTATTACAAAAATGTACTCAGGTACACTGACGAGCTTGAGAGCAATTTTGTAAGCACAAGGCTTGAGATCATTAAAGACAAGATCCCCGAGCAGAACAGAAGAAGGATCTATTACAACATACTGCTGATCGTAACAATACTTGCCATACTTTCCGCGATCGGCTATCTCGCATATTATACCTTTGTGCTGAAAGAGGACCGGGAATACGCGGAACTTGTAAGGTCAGACAAGGCAAACGACCTGAGGTCAATGGAAACAATGATCGGCAAGTACGAAGCGTTTCTGCGTGATTACAGCGAAGGCAGGTACAAAGAGAAGATCAAGGCCAGGATAAACAACTATTCGGGGCAGATCGCGGGTATTTATTACAAGGATGACTGGAAACTGGCGCTCAAGCACTTTAAGAAGATCGAAGAGACTCTGACTCCGGATGACGCAAAGGTACTTCACGGCAAGATCTACAATGTGGCCTTTGCAGAATACAGGCAGAAAGTGGACAATGCAAAGAAAATGAATGCGGCAAAGAAGTATCAGGAATCGCTGAACGAGCTTAAGAATGCTTCAATGATCGTATCGTATTTCCCGGAATCATCCATAACCAAGGATTTGCCGACCCTTGAAAACAACATCAGCATTCTGAACAAGAAGATCTCCTCGGTTCAGAAGGCAAATGAAATTGAAAGAGAGATCAGGGATTTTGACTCACAGCTTTCATCGCTTTCAACTGCGGGTACGAATGCTCAGGTGATCTCCGCGAGGATAAGCAGGGTAGTTTCACCGGGACTTTACGCGGCAAAAGAGACAGGTTCAGACAATCTGATAACGGTCAAATGCACCTCCAGGGATTTCAGGGAAGGTCAGCTTGTGAACATGGAGTGCATTCAGAGCGGAAAAACAAGGCTTCCGGACGACCTTGGAGGAAAGGAAGTTCCTCACTATGTTTCACTGTTTGATTCTGAGAATTTCTCGCTTTCTGCGGCGGATGAAGCCGAAAGGGAAATGCTAAACGAAAGGCTGAAAAACCTCCGAAGGCAGAAGCACAAGATCGACAGCCTCCTCAAGCTGAATCTGCTCTGAATCGCACAAATGCGCCGGCATTTTTGAGCGCAGATTGTGAACCCGCGGGCTTGATTCTGACCAAAAAATATATTGCATGGAAAATCCATAATTGGTATTTTGATATCTTTCCCTGAATTGTAGGCATTGCTTCCTGGTGTTTAGGGAACGGGTAGGTTGCAGAGCGGTCAAATGCATCAGACTGTAAATCTGACGACTATTGTCTTCGGAGGTTCGAATCCTTCCCTACCCACGGAAGAGATTGCGGGAGTAACTCAGTTGGTAGAGTCACAGCCTTCCAAGCTGTTGGTCGCGGGTTCGAGTCCCGTCTCCCGCTCGGCAGTTGCTGATGTAGCTCAGTTGGTAGAGCACTTCCTTGGTAAGGAAGAGGTCACCGGTTCAATCCCGGTCATCAGCTC
>CAZTQR010000020.1:0-50245 GCA_964615795.1 uncultured Ignavibacteriaceae bacterium | reverse complement strand
AGCTTCTCTCTGCTCAGTATGGAAACTTCGAACTGATTCATCTGAACCGTATCTGCATTTGTGCACCATTCGTACCAATCGTCAACATGAACATGAGTTCTTTTGCCGTCTTCGCCTGTTTTCATTACAATGTTATGTATGTCAATGTGCATGTAACCGTTGAAATTCTTTCTGATGTTCTTCAATGTTCCGAGACTGATGTCAACTCCGGATACCATATTTACAAGCACAGCATCCGCCATATGAAGAAATGACCTGCATTCATCAATTCCCAGTGCGTGAGTGGGTTCAGTTGACTTCTCTATCCTTGCACTCTTGTCAGCATTATAGAGATTGTAATACAGATTCACTTTTCTGGTGGGGTGCTTTACCTTGTTCACGCCCTGAGTCATGATCTTCGGGTAGCGGCTGAGGATGGCGACTATGTTCTCGAATTCATCCTCTCCCACATTCATAAGAGGTATCACTTTGTCTTCCTTTCCCGCCAGCACAGCCATGCTGATAACAGAATAAAGGATTCCTCCGTAACTGTTAGTGACAGTACCGTCGGCTTTGTGTATCACGTCAACGCACGGCTCGCCGATTACAATGTAATTCATTATGCGGGTTTAAAGAGTTTGTCTATTTTTGAAATAACATTTGCCGGTATATCAATTTCTCCCGCCTTAAGATTTTCCACAAGTTGCGGCAGTTTTGTGGCAGATGTAATTGCGCTGGCAACGATCTCATTCCTGAGGCACCACTGAAGCGCCAGGCATGAAGGCGTAGTATCCAGCTCTTCGGCGATCATAACCAGCTTGTGCACTCTTTGCCTGTTTGCTGATGTCAGATAGGATTCAACGAACATGCTTGATCTCTTGTTTCCGAGCCTGGTATCAACTGCCGGAGTGCCGGTGTCATATTTTCCCGTGAGTACGCCCTGTGCAAGCGGTGACCAGACCACTTGTCCGATGCCCTTTGTCTTACAGTATGCAAGGACCCCGTTTGTCTCAATGTTTCTGTGGAGAAGGCTGTACTGCGGCTGATTGCTGACCGGCTTATGAAGGCCGTTCTTTAAACAGAATTCATATGCAGACTTGATTTGAACCGCTGTCCATTCACTTGTACCCCAATAAAGGATTTTTCCCTGCTCTATAAGAGTGTTGAATGCCCTGCAGGTTTCCTCAACAGTTGTGTCTTCGTCATATCTGTGGCACTGATACAGGTCTATGTAATCGGTCTTCAGGTACTTGAGTGAATTGTGCACCGATTCGAAAATATGTTTTCGGGAGAGCCCTCTGTCGTTAGGATTGTCAGACATCGGCCAATAGCATTTTGAAGCAATGAACAGGTCCTGCCTCTTGAGCCCCTGAAGCGTCTTGCCGAGAAACTGCTCTGCCTTTCCGCGTGCATAAACATCCGCCGTATCAATGAAATTGATTCCGGATTCAAGAGCCTTCAGAGTGATCTTCCTTCCTTCCTTTTCATCAACGGATCCGCCCAGCGTCAGCCAGCTGCCAAGCCCGATCACGCTTACCCTTGCACCGCAGTTACCGATCCTTCTGTACTTCACAGTATTATAGTTTAGCTTTCGTTGTGTATGTTAATTTCAGTGAAAAGCAAAAGTCAGTTCAAACCTGTTTGTGAGTCCCAGCGGTTCAGTTACCACCGCAGCATAATCAAATCCAACTATACCATAAACAAGACCGATGCCCGCAGTATACGAAACAGGTTCTGTGGATACTCCGGCTCTTATGAACAGCGGCTTCACCGGATTGAACTCTCCTCCGAATCTCACATTCACCGTGCCCCATGTTTCCTTTTCCAGGTCAATCATAATGAACCCGTTCTCTGCAGGACTGACTCCTAAACCGGTAGCATATGACCTCGAGATCTTTTGGCCGGATTGGCCGATCCGTGCGCCGGTAATGTTCTTCGCCGTGAATCCCCAACTGAACATTCCGCCAATTTTAGCCTGGACCCCCGCATCCAGTCCGAAAGCAAAAGCACTTCCGTAATCCTGAACAGCAACATTATAAGCAACAGCGCTAAGCCCCCACCTTATCATTTCACCTAAACTACCTCCTGCCGAAAGGACCAATTTGGACTCTCTGTAAAGATCAAATCCGAAAGTTCTCAATCCTATGCCAATATTGGCGAACCCGAAAGACTGTGCGTATGTTAGGGCAGCAGTTGTAATTTCATTTAAACCATACAGCGCCGGTTCAAAGAAGACTGAAGCGCTACTGTGATTCAGCGAACCAAGGCCAGCCGGATTGCAGAATACTGCCGAAGATCCATTTTCCAATGAAACGAAAGCACCTCCCATAGATGAGGCTCTTGAATCCGATTCATTGTACAGGAACTGAGCGGGTGAGTTTTGTGTAAACACGGCGGCAAATGCAAAGCATAAGAACAATTTCATCATCATCGTATCTTAATTGTATTGATTCTTGCAGTGCAAGAATCCAAATTTGACGAAACAAATTAACAGAAAGACATAAGAATGCAAAGTCAATTAAAATGCTGTCTTGCCCTGCTGACACTGTTCTTCGGCAGTGTGACGCTCTTGCAGGCGCAGCAGCAGGACCTGAATGTGGAAGTGATAGTGGATATGCAGCAGATCCCGCCGGATGCTCAGAACAAACTTGTGAACTTCAAGCAGAAAGTTCAGGATTATCTGAACAAGAATAAATATCATGATGAGAAGATCCCTCCGATAAAGGTGCAGATGCAGTTCAGTTTTACGGGCCTGAACCTCTCGACATCGAACTATGAAGCAAAGCTGTTCATTGCAAGCCAGCGCGAGGTTTATAATCCGTTCAAGACGGGACAGCAGAGATTTTCCACGGCTTTCAGGTTTTTGGACGAGAGGTGCGAGTTCTATTTCAATGACAACCTGCCCTTCATAAAGAATGATTACCGTTTTGATCCGTTCCTTAGCCTTCTTGACTATTATGCCTATGTGATAGTAGGATTTGACGAGGATTCCTATTATCCAAAAGGCGGCAACAGATTCTTCCAGAAGGCGCTGGATATTTGCAACAAGGTTACGTCAAACGCCAAAGGATGGACGGAAACCGGCGGCGGTTCAAAGCCTTCAAGGATGCAGTTGATACAGGAACTGCTTGACGTGAGATTTGACAACTACCGCAACGGATATTTTGAATACATGTGGATGGGACTTGATTCGCTTGCTATCAACAAACCAAACGCATTCAGAAACATCCTCGCGGCGATAGACAAGATAAGCACTGTTAAGAAGAAGGAAGTGAAAGCATATACACCGGATATTTTCTTCGACTCAAAGGCAACGGAAATAGCGGAGATCTTTCTCGACTACGGCGACAGGAGCGTTTACGGGAGGCTTATAAGCATGGATCCTGCTCATCAGGCGATATATGATGAATACAGGAACCGGCGATAGTCAGACTGATCCCGATCTCCCTGGCTGTAAGCCTTTTCTGTTTCAGTTAGGGTCGATTTTTTTTATATTTTCTTCCAAAATTAAGAAACCGGATACAGGAGCGAAATTGTGCATCGTTTGAAGCCGGTCCCCCAAACATCCACTCAAGAGATCGTACTGACATTGAGTTTCCCATGTCAGTCAAAGTTATGCACTTTAAAATAATCTTCTAAAACTAAACACAAGGGAAAAATGAAAAGATCATTTTACATCTTTGCCGTATTGCTGCTGTTTGCGGCAAGTTCTGACGGCTACGCGCAATTCCGGAAATACGGCATAAAGGGCGGGGTTCAGTTCCAGCCATTAATGACGTTTTCAGAATTTGATTCAAAATTTTCGTGGGTAGCCAGGGGTTTTCTGGGATTTGAATTGACCAACACACTGGCAATCGAACTGGGCGGCGGCTACGGGCAGTTCAATACTGAAGACAACTTCAATGAGCATTCTCACGAAAATGGCGCCAATATGGACCATGAAGTCAAGACAGACATTATACCCATTGATGCCAGATTGAAGATCACCCCGTGGTCAGCAACAAAAACAAGCTGGAATCCCTATTTCTACATTGGTGCCGGTTTGCTCAAATATAGTGTGAAGGAACTGCCAAGCACAGATCTATCACCGCAGTATGCCGAAAAAGAAGACGGTTGGTCAGGATTCATTCCGGCCGGTATCGGGACTGAAGTGAAACTCTCTAAGAATGTCCTGCTTGACATCGGCGCAGGTTTCAATTACACATTCACGGATCTTCTCAACAACTTTGTGATTCAGGATTACAAAGACTGTTACCTGAACGGTGCTATTGGCCTTACTTTTGCGGGCGGTGAAGACTGCACGATTGACACGGACAATGACGGCCTGACAGACTGCACGGAAAGAAAGAGAGCATGCCTTGATCCGGAGAACCCTGACACCGACGGTGACGGCCTGATGGACGGAGCCGAGGTAAACACATACAAGACCGACCCCTGCAACAAGGATACAGATGCAGACGGGCTTAATGACGGACAGGAAGTCAACACATACAAGACCAATCCGCTAATGAAGGACACAGACGGAGAAGGGCTTCTCGATTATGAAGAGATCATGACATTCAAGACTGATCCTCTCGATACAGATACTGATAATGACAATCTTACAGACGCGGCTGAAGTTAAGACACACGGAACCAACCCGCTGAATCCGGATACGGACGGCGGCACGGTACAGGACGGAGTGGAAGTAGGCCGCGGAACAGATCCGCTGGTCGCTTCGGATGACGTTGTGAAGAAGGAAGAGCCAAAGGTCCAGGTCGGACAGACAATAACACTTGAGGGCATCAACTTTGCGACTAACAGCGCCGAGATAACTTCTGTTGCTGAGGAGAAGCTAGACCTTGCACTCAGCACCCTGAAGAATAATCCCGAAGTAACCGTTGAGATCAGCGGCCACACAGACAACACAGGCGGAAGGGCGCACAACGAAAGGCTTTCACAGAGACGAGCCGAATCAGTCAAGGACTGGTTTGTAAGCAAGGGCATAGACGGAAGCAGGATCACGACCGTCGGCTATGCCTGGGACAAGCCGGTTGACACCAATGACACGGAAGAAGGCAGATTCAGAAACAGAAGGATAGACTTTACGAGGACAAAGTAAGGCACACAGAGTAAGCGGTTCTTAAGAGCTGTCTCACGAAAGTGGGACAGCTTTTTTTTCTGTATGTTCGAATTTTGTTTGTGTTAAACTGCCGGTCGTGTGGGGAATTTTGCGGGGAAGGCCCGAAGGGCCTTTGCTGTTGCGGCCCGAAGGGCCGCCGGAACTTTCACGTGGCCAGCAGTTTCGTAACAAGCTCTTTCGTCCCTTTGACCGCCTTTGCTTTGATGAACTCTATTTCCAGTCCGTACGGAAGATACTCCGGCATCTCCGGATCTATCAGATAGATTTTGCATTTCTCCGGAACAAACTGAAGCAGGCTGGCCGCAGGATAGACCACTAGCGAGGTGCCGATAACGATCATTATATCCGCATCAACTGACTCTCTTACCGCTTCCTCCATCATAGGCACTGCTTCGCCAAACCAAACAACGTGCGGACGAAGCTGAGAACCTTTTTCACACTTGTCTCCGAGTACTATGTCCTTCCCGTGAAGCTCATATATCAGCGCCGGGTCTGCCGTGCTGCGTGCCTTGTCAAGTTCTCCGTGGAGATGAATCACATTTGAAGAGCCCGCTTTCTCATGATAGAAGTCAACGTTCTGCGTTATTATGACTACATAATATTTCTCTTCGAGCCTGACCAGAGAACTGTGAGCTTCGTTAAAAGACTTCTCATGCATCTGTCTTCTCCGCTGGTTGTAAAATTCAAGCACCAGTTCCTTATCACGCCTCCATCCTTCCGGTGATGCCACTTCCATTACGTCATGACCCTCCCAAAGTCCGCCTGCGTTCCGGAATGTGGAAAGCCCGCTTTCGGCGCTTATTCCTGCGCCTGTAAGCACCACAATTTTCTTCAACGAATATTTTCTTTACTGTTTTGATTCAATCTTTACCAAAAAAAGAGAAGGCAAAACCCGGTCTCGGCTTTGCCTTGTCTGAACTGGTATTTATGAAACCTCTGCTTACTTCTTCCCTGAGACTTTCTCTATCAGATAAAGAGCGACTGCCTCTGCTTCTTTCGGCTTCAGCGGCTGTGCCGGCATCGGAGGATACTCCGGATTCTTCTTCACCGGTTTGAGGATGAACGCCGCCAGCTTTTTCACATCGCCGTTGTATGTCGGTACTGTCTGCTGATAAGGAGGACCAACAAGTTTCACATCAAACTTATGGCATGCCACACACAGCTTGTTGTAGATCTCCTCACCGTTTATGCCGGAAGTGCTGACTGTCTTGGACTTTCTTTCTGCTTCAACCTCCATCGCCTTCTGGTTTACCACAAGAAGATTCTTTTCGACAGCGATGCCGAATGCCGATTCATTCTTCATTACTATGAACCCGACACAGAGTATCAGCAGGTAAAATGCTGCACCGATATACTTCGTCTCGGAATTCTTAATGACTGCATAAATAAGATTGCACAGCAATAGTATCCCGATAAATGCAAGGCCCGTGTAAACAAAGACCGAGCCGCTGAGCGCAACTTTCGGAATGAAGAAGAAACTGAGAAACAGGAAAACCGGCAGAAGTGCCGCGCCTGTAAAAGCAATCTTGCCGCCGATGTCTTTTGCGAAATCAGCATATTCCTTCTCCATATCATGCATACCTCCCTGCCATCCGAAAAAGAAGAACAGGATCGCAACACCGCTTGCCGCAAGCGAGAAGACCAGAATGAAGAGGAAATTGATGAATGTTGATCCGGACAGGAACATCTGTGCAATGTTCTGAAAATCAGCATAGCGATCGGAATTCAATGCGATTGATGTTCCGCCGGCAAAGAACAATGCCGTTATGATCAGCAGTACAAATCCCCAGAGTCCCGCATTTGAGTTGGTGTTAAGAAGATCGAACTCATAATCGGTAACTTCTTCCGGGACCTTTGTTTCAAGTTCATGCTTGTCAAGACCGCTGATGTCTTTGAAAGTCTCTATCAGCGACTCGATCTGAAATGTGTTCTGATAGCTGTAAATGAAATTCACTGCAACAGCGAGAAAAAATGTTGCCACCAGCAGGAGGCTGACAGTGATAACCGTTTGTCCGTAAAGCAGCTGTGCATAGCAGAACGCTATTGACAACAGAGGTATGATGCCGAGTCCGACTCCAACGAACCTGTTTATTGCCAGTTTATCAATAATATCCTTGGCAAACCTTACATACATCGGCTTCTTGTTCTTTCTTCCGTATGAATTGAAAATTACGGAGAATGCTGTTCCCCCCAGCAGCATTCCGAAGAACGGAATGAAGATCATCATTGACAACGCAAGTATCAGCTTCACCATCATAAGGTGCTTGGTTGTGGCCGGGAGAACAAGGTTCTGTAAAAAATCCATCTAGGGTATCAGTTGATTATTCCAAAAAGAGTTTTAATAACTTATCCAGAGAAAGCAGTGTGATGACGATCAGCACAAAAATATTGATCCTCATGAACATTCCCTTGTAAACGCTTCGCTCGGCGCCTTCGTACTTCCTGAATTTCACAGACTCTGCAAAGATCCATGCGCACAATGCAACAAGAGCAACGGCTGATGCAGTGAAATTGAGTATGCCGAAGAAATTGAATGAAAGTGCAACAACTATCGTGAGAGTAATCCAGCAGAATGTGATGTTCATCAGTTGCATGCGCGAAAGCAGATTTGTCAGCGTCGGATAACCTGCCTTTGCATAATCATCGCCATATACAAGAAGAAGTATCCAGAAATGAGGGATCTGCCATATGAAAAAGAATGCGGCTACTATCAGTATCTCAGGTGCAAAAACGGATCCACCCGCCGCCGCCCAGCCGGCAACAGGAGGCAGTGCGCCTACGAGCGAACCGGGAATGATTGCCAGCGCAGTTACTTTCTTCAGAGGAGTGTAAACTGCATTGTACCATACGAAAGTCAGCAGTCCGGTGAACAATGCCGTAAGGTTGGAACCGAAGTACAGCACCGCTGTTCCGCATACAAGAAAGAACAGTGTGATACCGAGCACGGCTGAAGGCGAGGCTTCGCCCGAAGGAAGAGGCCTGTTGCGTGTGCGTTCCATAAGCAGGTCGCGGTCTCTCTCCTGATAATGGTTCAATGCGGCAGCGCCGCATGCCAGAAGAAATATCCCAAGCACCGGCCATCCCGAGAAAGAGGAAAGATCTCCGGAAGCAAGTATGTACCCCAATGTGGTTGTGAATGACACAAGCACCGTGATGCGCAACTTTATGACTTCCGCCAATAGTCTCAGCTTTCCGGATACACCGGTATCCGCTGCTTCGCTTACTGCCAGACTTTTCTTATGTGCCGCTGTAGATTCGATTTCAGTCGTTGTTTTTAGGATCTGTTACTTCTTTGCCGATGTATCCTTGACAGCCTTTGACGTATCCGTCTTCTGTCCTCCTGCTTTTGTCGTATCCTGAGCGGTGGTCTTCAGGGTGTCAGCAGCTGCCGGAGACTTCTTGAGCGAATCTGCTGCTGTTTTTGTTGTGTCTGCGGGGAATGTGTTCTTCCATACAAGGAATTCACCTTCGGGGACCACAACAAGCGGAGCATACATATTCCAGTGGTTAAGTCCGCAGTATTCCGCGCACGCTGCATAGAATCTCCCCTCTTCATTCGTTCTGATCCAGAAGTAGTTTGTCCTTCCCGGTATCGCATCTTCCTTAACCCTGAAATGTGGGAGATAAAAACTGTGATTGACATCCACAGACCCGATCTCAAACTTGACGTCCCTGTTCAGAGGCAGGATCAGCGTATCAGATTTCTTTTTGTTATCGTACTCAAAGTTCCACTTCCACATTTGCCCTGTCACTTTCACCACCATCGCATCCTTGGGAACATCCCTCATGTTCCTGAATCCCGCCCAGCTGATGAAGAACATTATCATTACAAGTATTACCGGTATCACCGTCCACACAATTTCAAGCGTAGTGTTTCCTTCGATTGCCTCCGGCACAGGATTCCTCTTTGCGCTGTACTTGTAGAGGAAATACAGCATTGCCACTGTGATGATCAGCAAAAGCACAATTGATGTGCCGGTGATCATCCAGAAAGTGCTGTCAACCTGAGTTGCTATATCCGGTCTCATTGTCAGAATCTGAAAGTTAAGTCAAAAAATGTTAGTATGAGTACAATGACAAATACAAGCATGCAAATGCCGATGAAGATCTTCACCACTTTATTATCGAACTTAACATGCATGAAGAAGTTCATTACAAAGAGTGACTTGATAGTGGCAATAAGCAAAGCCACCGTAAGCGCAAGTCCGCCGAGATTCACTCCCGCCACCGATACGGTTATGGCCGTAAGCGAAAGCAGTCCGATCCATACCAGGATGTTTATTCCGTAACTCGGGTGATGTGCTTCGGCAATGTGTCCGTCGCCGTGTTCGTCGTGATTGTTGTTTTCTTCCATTTGCGTCAATGAATTAGATAGAATAGCGGGAACAGGAAAATCCAGATAATATCAACAAGGTGCCAGTAAAGTCCTGCATTTTCAAGCCTTTGGAAATTTGTCGGCGTGAGAATGCCCTTCTTTATCTGCCACATTACAAAACCAATGAATATGAGCCCCACTATAATATGAAGTCCGTGAAGGCCGGTCATCACATAGTACAATCCGAAATACATCACTTCGCCTTCGCTCATTTCCTGAAGGGCCGGGCCTTTGGGATAAATACCGTGGTGAAATTTCGCGCCCCATTCAAAGTACTTGTTAACAAGGAACAGCAGTCCGAAAGCAATCGTGATCCAAAGCATGCTGAGGCTAAGCTTCTTATGGCCCTTCTGAAGTGCAACAATGCCAAGCACAACTGTGAGTGAGCTTGTAAGAAGTATCACGGTGTTTATACCGCCCATGAACAGGTCAAGCTCTGCGGCGGCAACTACAAATGCATCGGGGTAGATAAACCTGTAGCTTGCGTAAAGTATGAACAGCCCGCCGAACAACAGTATTTCAGTGAACAGAAAGAGCCACATTCCCATTTTTGACCCGAAGTCATCTCGGTGCATGTGAATTTCCTGAACTTCCCCCACTGCCGTGTTTGTATGATCACTCATCCTTCACCTCCTTTTTTTTGGCGATCTCAGGATGTTCATAAGGACCGTGGTCAACAGTCGGAATGTGGTCAAAGTTAAGTAGCGGAGGCGGTGACGGTACAGCCCACTCGAGCGTTGTGCCGCCCCACGGGTTTGCAGAGGCCTTTGAACCGTTCCTCAGGCCTGAGAGGAGATTCGCTACCATTATGAGAATTCCCGAAACAAGTATCCATGATCCGACGGTCGAGATC
The DNA here is from genome assembly GCA_964615795.1 of uncultured Ignavibacteriaceae bacterium. GTDB lineage: Bacteria > Bacteroidota > Ignavibacteria > Tepidaquicellales > Tepidaquicellaceae > JADJAH01. Next base: position 39,916 of record CAZTQR010000020.1, on the reverse strand, counting down.
AGATGATAGATCTGGAACTCCGGAAGATAGTCGTAATACCTCCTCGGCATTCCCATGTAACCCATAATGAACATCGGGAAATAGAGGGTATTGAATCCGATGCCGATGATATATGCAGCCACTTTCGCCATCTTTTCATTATACATCTTTCCGAACATCTTCGGGAACCAGTAATGCAGTGATGCAAAGAATATGATACCCATGCCTCCGAACATCACATAGTGGAAGTGAGCAACAACAAAATACGTATCGGTAACGTGCAGATCGGTATTGAGCGCTCCGAGCACAAGGCCGGTGAGTCCGCCGATCGAGAAAATGAAAAGGAACAGCATGGCGTAAAGCATCGGCGCTGTCATTTCAATCGAACCTTTATAAAGAGTGGCTACCCAGTTGAAGACCTTGATTCCCGAAGGAAGCGCAACGATGAAAGTCAGCAGTGAAAAGATCACCCTTGATGTATCGCTGATCCCGCTTGAGAACATGTGGTGACCCCATACAAGGTATCCTACGAGTGCGATAGCAAGGCTGGAAATGGCAATCGGCACATAACCGAAGATCGGCTTGCGCGCGAAGGTCGGAATTATCTCTGACACAACACCCATTGCCGGCAGGATCATGATGTAAACGGCAGGGTGCGAATAGATCCAGAACAAATGCTGATAGAGTATCGGATCGCCGCCGAGTGTGGGATCAAACACTCCTATGCCAAGCGCCCTCTCGAGTATGATCAGCACAAGCGTGATTCCCACAACAGGAGTTGCAAGCACCTGGATCCATGATGTTGCATAAATGGACCAGATGAAAAGAGGCATTCGGAAGAACGTCATTCCCGGACATCTCAGTCTGTGAATGGTAGTGATGAAATTCAGTCCGGTCAGTATCGAAGAGAAGCCGAGCACGAATGCGGCAAACACTGAAAGCGAAACATTGGTCGTGGTCCTTACGCTGTACGGCACGTAGAATGTCCAGCCGGTATCAACCCATCCTCCGCCTCCAAAAAGAGAGAAGATTGCAAGTGCTCCGCCGATTATGTACAGATACCATGAAAGAAGATTCAGTCTTGGAAACTGCACATCCATAGCACCGATCTGTATCGGCAGGAAGAAGTTGCCGAACACAGCGGGTATGCCGGGTATGATGAACAGGAATATCATTATCACGCCGTGAAGCGTGAAGAGAGAATTGTAAGTCTGCGCCGACATGATCGTCTCGCCCGGTGAAAGCATTTCGAGCCTCATAAGCACTCCGAACGTCATGGCAGTGAGGAAAAACACCGACATGACGGTAAGGTACATGATCCCTATGCGCTTGTGGTCTGTGGTCAGCAGCCACGACAAGAGCCCCTTGTGCCGGCCCTTGACATGATAGAAATCAACTTCAGCCGCAGGAGCGGCTATAGTTCCGTTTGCCATCTTGATTAATATTCCTTTATGATTGTGTTTTCTTTTTCTTCTTGAGCAAAAGTACTCCCACAAAGATGCCCAGCAGAAGCAGTATGCCGCCGCCTGCTATTCTTGTTACATTGAGAACGTATTTCCTTGCACCTGCATCGTAGCTGAAGCACATCTTGACGACCTTTGCGATCGTCGGAGTCACCCTTCCTTCGCTTGCTTCCAGCACTGCCATCTTGAAATCAAACGGGAGATAATCCGTACCGTATAGATATCTCACAAGCTTGCCGTCAGGTGAAAGAACCATTATTGATGCTCCGTGTGCAAAATCGTTCCCCTGTTTCATGAAATTGAATCCGAGCGCGTTGGTCACTCTTGCAATGTTGATGCTGTCTCCGGAAAGAAATCTCCATGATTCCGAAGGAATCTCCCTCTTGAGAGTTGCAAGATAATTCTCCTTCTTTGATGCGGCAAGCACATGATCTTCAGTGTTGTCAAAGCTTATTGTCAGCACGTCAAAATCCTTTCCAGGCTCAAGGTCTGTCCTGCCTATTACCGTCGTCAGGCCGTTAAGCAGGGGACTGCATATGCCTGGGCACCTGAAATAGACAAGTGACACGACAGCCGGTTTTGTAATAAGTGACTTGAGATTCACCTGTTTGCCCGACTCATCATTGAACACTATATCATCGGGCAGAGTGTTTCCGAGTTTTTCAACAATGCCAACCGGATTCTCTACGCCCGCAGTATCAGCGCTCAGCATTGCCGGAAGCGCAGACATCACAAACAGTATCAAAATAAATGACGCGAATGTGTTTCTCTTTTTCATACTCTGTTTTTTGCAAAAACCGAAACCAGATACTGGTGTATCTTCCCTAGCGTCTCCGGGCTTGTCCTGAATGCTTCTGCCTTAAAACCCTTGTTCACCGGATCTATACTGAGGTATTTCATGAGTGCCTCAGGACTTTCGATCCAGTCCGTATTTGCCGCAAGTGAATTCAGCGCCTTCACAGGGTTGTTTACAATGCTCTTAAACTGTACTGCTCCGGCATCCGAATTATCGGCTGATACGGAATTGTAAATTGCACTAAGGTCCGCCTTCAGCGTATCGTAATCAAGCACCCTCAGTTTCATTGCAAGGTCAAGAGGTATCTGATTAGGAGTCTTAACTCCTTTTGACAGCTGATACTTTTCATCGAGCTTTGCAACATCGTCGGGCGCAACCTTCGGATACTCGGGATTGAACGTCTGAACATACTGAAGTATTGCAAACCTGTCTTCCGGCGGGATGTTGCTGAAGCTTGCCATGCCGGTTCCCGCAATTCCTTCCTGCAAAGTCACATACATTTCCGTGATCTTCTTACCGTTCTTCCAGGTCTGCGCATTGAGGTCAACGAAGTTCCTCGGCGGCGGATTCAGCGCCGCGCCTGCCGCACCGTTGCCCGCGCCTGTTTCGCCGTGACAGCTTGCGCAGTTAGTATTGTACAGGCCCTTTCCCTTGTCAACCAAAGCCGGATCGGGCGTTGAGAATTTAACTATATCTATCGGAGGAGTGACAGAGCCCTGCTTTACCGGAAGTGCGGCCCTCATGTTGGTATCTGCCGCAAGCATTCCCGGCGAGTAGAACAGACTGTTATGATCAAGAGTGCTGACATACCTTGCTCCGAGAAAGATCAGAAATGCAAGTAGCAGGAGATACAGGATCCCGTATGTCTTTTCCAGTCCTTTGAACAAACTCTCCGAATCCTGCTTTATGTTGATGCTCATTGAGAAAGTGAAAAATTAGTTTAGATGAAAATAAAGTCCGCGCTGAAGCTTCGGATCGCCGACGGGGACAATATTGAATCTGCTTGCCATGTAATTAAACACGAGAGCAATGATCCCGAATGCAAGAACAAGAAAACCAAGCTCGTTCCAGCTGAATACAAATCCGTCCTTGAAATACGTAGGCATTATGATCCAGTAGAGGTCATAAGCATGTGCATAAATAAGCCATGCAGACATGTAGAGTATCAGATTCGGATTCACCTTTGAACTTCTCGGAAGAAGTATGAGGAACGGAATTATGAAGTGTACAAACAGGAGTCCGATTGAAAAGTACACCCAGGTGCCTTCCATCCTGTTCATGAACCAAAACGTTTCCTCCGGGATATCGGCATACCAGATAAGCATGTACTGCGAGAAGCCGATGTAAGTCCAGAACACATTGAAAGCGAACATCAGTGTGCCGAAGCTGTAATACTTCTCGTCATCTACCTTGAATCCGAAATAGCCGCCTTCGTTGAGACTGACGGAGATGAAAGCGGAGATCGAGATCGCAGCAACGAGCGTGCCCGCAAAATAGTAAACACCGAACATAGTGGAGAACCAGTGAGGCTCAAGGCTCATCATCCAGTCAATTGCCGTAAAAGATATGGTGAGGATGAAAAGTATGGCAAAGATCGCCGAATACTTTATGCTTGATGTTGTGAGCGCTGGATCCTTGCTTATATCCTGCTTTCTCGAATTCCTTGTGAACAGGTAATAGAATATCAGCCATATAAGAAGTATGACGCCTGTCCTTGCAATGAAGAACGGCGTGTTCAGATACGGCTCCTTGCTTTTCAGTATAGGATCTTCTGCAACTGCTTCAGCATGAGTCCAGTGGAAAAGGTCATGCATTCCGAAGAGAAGCGGAATGACGAGGATCACGAGTAAAAGAATGATGCCTGCAAGAAACTCAGGCACTCTCCTGAAAGGCGTGCTCCAGTTGGCTCCCACAAGATACTCCAGCGCAACGAGAGCAAGAGATCCGACTCCGATGCTTACGAGGAACATGTACATCCACAGGTATCCGAAGAATGCCCTGTGCGGATCAACGGCAAAGGCCGCCCCGCCCATTATTACACCGACTGCGGTGAGTATCAATCCCCATTTGCCTACCGAAGCCGGAAGTTTTTTTGGTGTAGTTAATTCCATCATCAAAAATTGTTAGACTCTTTTCTTTTATTTAGGAAGATCCTGGTCCTTTGCGTTCTTTGCTCTTTGAAGTACCCTTACATAATGCACGATCGCCCATCTGTCATCGCGTGAGATCTGTCCTTCGTAACTCGGCATCACATTCTGCCCGTTCGTTATCACATGATAGATATTGCCGTCTTTCCAATTCAGCACCTTGTTGTTGTGAAGGCTCGGCGGCTTCGGGAACTGATCGTTCAGCCTGCCGTCTCCGTCTCCGAAATATCCGTGACACGGACTGCAGTAAATGTTGTACCTGTCCTGTCCCTTTTCAATCACATTCTTGCTAACCGGCAATGGATTGGCAAGCAACCTTACGGCTGAATCAGGCAATCCCTTGTATTCATAAGGCATGAAGCCTCTCGCCACGGTTCCTGCAACAGGTTCGCGCATACCGGACTTGTTTGCAAAGAACAAACTCTGGCTTTGTGAATTTATCCTTGCCTGCTTCCACATCCAGTCAAACGGCACAACCTGATAAAGCACAATGTTCAAAGTGAAGTAAGTGACTAGCGCTGCTACAGCCGCAACTCCGATCAGCGTCATTATGAACTTCTTGTTGAAGATCGGTGTCTTGTCAGTGAGGTTTGACGGTTTAAAGTAAATGTTCTCGACCTTGCTTGCCCCAAGTTCCCTGAACAGTTCCTTAACCTGCGCTTCGGAGAACAACTTGTCATTTGCCGCGATCACGATTCCGAACTTGTCGGAAGAAACTCTTTTCATAAACTCCGTATCGCTTATCGGACTGTTGATCTTTGGGAGTTTATTGAGAAGAATGAGCATGCCTATGACAGTCGCAAAGCCCGTAAGAAGAACGGTTCCTTCAAACGTGATGGGTATGGACGGAGGAAGCGAGAAGAACGGCTTGCCTCCGATTATATTGGGATAGTCCTGGCTTCCCATCCACCACATCATGAGCAATGCCAGGAAAAGCCCGGTAATGCCGCCGGTAAATGCTATCGGCCCTACCAGCGGATACTTTATTCCCATTGCCTGGTCAAGCCTGTGGACAGGATAAGGAGTATAAGCGTCAAATTTCTTGTAACCTCTGCCGGAGACCTCCGAGGCGGCCGCCATTATCTCGTTCGGAGTGTCAAAGATCGCCGAGACAGCATAGAGCTTGTCAGTTCTGCGCTCTTCGTCGTTCCTTGAATTATATTCCTTAAAGAAGTTGAGGATCTTGTTGATCATTTGTGGCCTCCTTCCCCGTGCGGCTCAGGGTGTATGCTCGGCTGAGCGCCTTCAACCACCGCCTTGATCTCTGCGATCGAAACAAGCGGCATGGTCTTGATAAAGAGAAGCAGGAATGTGAAGAAGAATCCGAAGCTTCCGATCAGCAGGCCGAAATCCGTGATCGTCGGGAAATACATAGCCCAGCTCGACGGGAGAAAATCCCTGTGAAGCGAAGTGACAACGATCACAAACCTCTCGAACCACATTCCGACATTCACAAGTATTACAAGCACCATTGTTATCGGTATAGATGTTCTGACCTTCTTGAACCAGAACAACTGCGGGAAGAACACATTACAGCTTACCATTGTCCAGTACGCCCACGCATACGGGCCGAACACCCTGTTGATGAACGCAAACTGCTCAAATGTATTTCCGCTGTACCATGCAATGAAGAACTCCATTCCGTAAGCATATCCGACCATCATGCCTGTTGCAAGAAGTATCTTGTTCATCTTCTCCAGGTGGTTTATGGTGATGATATGCTCCAGGTCAAAAACTTTTCTGACTATGATAAGCACCGTTGATACCATGCCGAAACCGGAGAAGATAGCACCCGCAACAAAGTAAGGCGGGAAGATAGTTGTATGCCAGCCCGGAATGATCGATACGGCAAAGTCAAACGAAACGATACTGTGTACCGAAAGCACAAGCGGGGTTGATATGCCGGCAAGTATCAGGTACGCTCTTTCGTAGTTGCTCCAGTTCCTGTTGGAGAATGTCCACCCGAGACTTGCCACCGAGTATATGGTCTTCTTGATCTTGTTGGTTGTCCTGTTCCTGAGTACGGCAAAGTCGGGAACAAGTCCTATTCCCCAGAACAGAAGTGAAACCGTAAAATATGTTGATACCGCAAATACGTCCCAGAGCAACGGAGACAGAAAATTCACCCATACGCCGTTCTGATTCGGCAGTGGCAGAAGATATCCCGCAAGCCACGGCCTGCCCGTGTGTATGATCGGGAAGATTCCGGCAGTCATAACTGCAAAGATAGTCATAGCTTCTGCAAACCTGGCTATGCCTGTTCTCCATCTTTGCCTGAAAAGAAAGAGTATCGCGGAGATGAGCGTTCCTGCGTGACCGATACCGATCCAGAAAACGAAGTTTACAATATCGAATGCCCAGCCCACCGGCTGATTGTTACCCCATTCCCCGATTCCAAAGTAAAGCGTATTGGTAAGCGCAAGCGCTCCTATCATTAGAGCAGTGAATGAGATGCCGAATGCGATCCACCAGCCCTTCGTCGGTTTTGTTTCGGTCGGATGTGCAAGGACCTGGTCAATCTCCTTAAAATCGGATCTCGAAGTTACAAGCGGCAGCTCACGCGTGTATGTAGCGTCATAGCTCAATGGTGCGCCTCCGTGTTTTCGGTTTCATAAACGTTTCTGAGTTTGGCAAGATAAATTATGTTGGGCTTAACTTTGATCTCTTCAAGCACACCGTAGCCGATTCCGCTGTTCATGAGTTTGTGAAGCTCCGAATCTTTCGCATTCTGGTCACCGAAGGCAATCGCATCCGTAACGCAGGCTTCCTGGCAGGCTGTCTTTACATTGGATCCTATTACCTGCCTGTTCTCTCTGATCGCATGCGACCTTTCTTCCATGATCCTTTGCAGGCAGAATGTGCATTTCTCCATCACACCTCTTGATCTTACCGTAACTTCGGGATTTGCCATCAGCGAGAATGACTCCGCCTCCTGTACCGCATCCCGGAAGTGGTCACGGAAGTTATAGTAGTTGAACCTCCTGACTTTGTACGGACAGTTGTTTGAGCAGTACCTTGTTCCCACGCACCTGTTGTAAGCCATTGCGTTGATGCCGTCCGCGCTGTGAGTTGTAGCGGCAACAGGGCAGACATTTTCGCATGGAGCAAAATCGCAGTGCTGGCAAAGCATCGGCTGAAAGCTTGTCTTGGGTTCTTCAGGAGTGCCTGCATAATATCTGTCAATCCTGATCCACTGCATCTCCCTGTTCTTCTTGACCTGATCCTTACCAACGATCGGAATATTGTTCTCAACATTGCAGGCTACCACACATTCGCCGCAACCAATGCACTTGTTGAGGTCAATCACCATTCCCCACTTCGTGCCTGTGTGAACGTACTGCTCATTGATGCTCTCAAGATTAACATCAGCGTGCTTCTTCTTTATGAAATCCGGATCCTGCTTGTACTGAAGGTAAGTGCCTTCCTGAATTATTCCCCTTCTGAACTGAATGTCTTTCAGCAGAGGATCTTCAATGTTGTAATGTTCAACAGTCGAAACAAGGTCGTGCTTGTCGCCTGTCCTTTCAATGCTCACGCTGTCGTTGTACAGCCAAGGCGAGAGTTTGTAATTCTTCGATATCAGGGCTCCCGCGTCAAAGCCGACATCCTTGCCGACAATTCCGCAGACTTCCCTGCCGTAACCGAGCTGAACTGCTATCACACCTTCTGCCATGCCGGGCTGAATGAACGCCGGCAACTGCAGATTGCCGTTTGGAGCAGTGATCTTCACCATATCTCCGTTCTCAACTCCCAGCGCTTTTGCCGTTTGCACCGAAATGGCCGCATAGTTGTCCCACACAACTCTCGATAACGGCTTCGGCAGTTCCTGAAGCCATCCGTTGTTTGCATATCTTCCGTCGCCGAGGTTTGGATTCGGCGTAAGCATGAGCACATAATTTCCTGCCGGGGTCACAATGTTGGTCGAGTTCACAAAGGCATCGCTCCTGAATCCCGTCGTTGTTGTAATGTTTGTTGCGGAGACCGGTGTTGCGGATGACGGTGATGCCGCCGTTGTGCCGGCAGAGACCTTTACCACTCCGTCATTGAGGCCTGCATTCCAGGCAGACTTGAACAGCATATCCGAATTCTGGGCCGCAAGCACTCCCGCCTTCCAGTTATCCTGCAGGTATTTATGGTAAAGCTCTGTATTGAATGCATCCTTGTTTCCGGCCGCCCATGTCAGAATTATGGCTTCCTTCTGGCGCGTATTGTAAAGCGGTGCGATCACGGGCTGTTGCAGGCTCATGAATCCGCTCCTAGTCTGATGGTCTCCCCACGATTCGAACATGGAATTCACCGGCAGTACTATGTTGCTCGCTGATGTTGATTCGTTCTCCATTTCGCTGAGTGATACAACCATGGGAACGCTCTTCAGCGCCTCTGCATAGTTCATATCCTTCGGAAGAAGGTAAACCGGATTTGAATCGTAATGAACAACCACGCCGACCTTACCGCCTTTCATCGAGCTTATCAGCGTTTCGATCTCTGACTTTGTGCTGTGAGGCATCACAGTGACTCTTGTATCATCTTTGTCATGAAGAGCCGTGTTTCCGAGAGCGTCATTCAGGAGATTTACTGCAATGTGCGTTGACTCCGGCAATGCTGATCCGGCTATTACATAGGAAGCGCCCTTATTCTTCTTCAGGTCTGAGACAAGATGTTCAATCGTTTCCTTTTTAATGTTGTACTTCGAGATAAATGAAGACATGCCGGCTTTCTGCAGTCTGTTCAGCAGGTTCGGATCTGCGGTCGGCACTTTTTCTCTTTCAATCAGCTCTATCATAAGAGCATAAACAAATTCTTCTATCGCATCAGTCCTGAGTATGATCCTGTAATCGGCATTCATTCCCGTAATTGTGGCATTCCCTTCAACGGAATACAGCCTGTTGAATTCGCCTCCGAATGCATCCCTGTTCTTCACATACATCATCGCGTTCTCGATCTTGTCCGGCTCGCTTCCGAGGAAATCCGACTCGAGCGCCAGGATCACATTTGCCTTGTCAAGCCTTACTACAGGCAGGTTTCTCGTTCCGTAACTCTTCTCGTACGCATTCCTTTTTGCAGAGTCATCATACTGCTCAAACGAATACACTTTAACTGTCGGGTATGCTTTTGCAAGATCATCAAGCGCCTTCTTTGCCGTCGGAGATGAAATCGTTTGAGCGATCACCGCAATCTCTTTTCCCGAACCTGCTGCTGACTTAAGCTGTGAGATTATTTTCTCGTCTGCGGCAGGCCACTGTATCTCGTTTGAGGTGAGCTTGTCCGGCCTTTCAACCGGGTTCTTAAGTCTCTCGGGATCGTAAAGATTCATAACCGATGCCTGCGCAACGGAACATGTCTTTCCCTTGCTTACGGGATGGTCCGGATTGCCGTCAACTTTTATAGGCCTTCCTTCGATCGTCTTTATCAGTATTCCGCATGCGCTTCCGCATCCGGTACATGTTGATGCGTAGTAAGCAGGTACGCCGATCGTAACTTCTTCCGGTTTCTTATTATACGGAACAAGAAATCCCTTCTCTCTGAAATTCGAACACCCTGAAGCGGCAACAGCCGCCGAAGCGCTCATAAGTGCGAGGAACTTTCTCCTCGAGAGCCCTGACATTCTGTTTACATCAGGCCTGTCAAGCGCGCCCTCTGCGAATTCCCTTTCCTTCAGCTTATTGAACTCGGGGTCGTTGTAAAGCTCCCTGAAGCTTCTCCAGTAATTCGGATCCGCATTACCGCCGTTTGCCTGCTCATTATTATCACTGTGTCCGTCCGGACTGCCAATGATCTCTTTCGAAATGTCTATTATCTTATTTTCCATTTGCCTTGTTCTTAGTTCTCTTCACTGCATGAGGATTCGGGATTACTCGCAACGGCTCTTTGGAGTTGCCGGCCTTTGCCGCAGGATTGCCGAACGGAATTGCGGTTGCTATAGCCGTGCCGAGCGCGGCTACGCCCGTTAACAGAAAGAACTTCTTCCTGCCGATCTTGTCAGAGCTCAAAGTTTTCTTGTTAAGGTTTGTTGATGTCAACAGCTTATGAAATTTATCTGTGGCACGATCCGCAGTTTGTAGGACCGTTGTTGATCTGAAGATTTTCCTTCCCCGGTATGATGTTCTTGATCACTTCCTTGGGATTCCTGTGGCAGTCAAGACAGGCTTTCATCGTAAAGTCCTTGACCTGCGACACAACATCCATCTCCGCAACGTTTCCGTGGCAGTTTGAACAGTCAATGCCTTTGTTCACATGAACGCTGTGGTCAAAGTAAGCGAAGTCCGGAATCCTGTGAATCCGTTTCCACTCAATGGGAATGCCCTTGGTATAATAATCCGTCAGCTTAATGATCTCCGGCTTGTCTTTCCTTGCTATTGAATGACAGTTCATGCAGACAGATGCCGAAGGAACATTGGCATGCCTTGATTTGTCAACATCACTGTGACAGTATCTGCAGTCGATCTTCAGTGTGCCGGCATGAAGTTTGTGTGAGTAGGCGATCGGCTGAACAGGACCGTATCCGACACCGTTTCTTTCCGCATAAGAAACGTAGTAGGTGATTACAAATACGGCTAATACAGTGAATACAATAAGTGGCAGGCGGACTTTGAGAGTGTAATCAAGTAGAAAATTCTTCATCCAGGGTTTTTTGAAAAAAGGAATGTGCAAATATATTGAAATTACTTGTTTGAGTCTATGACCATTTTTAATCCGCGATGCAGAATTTTTTCTGTGCAAGAATGACAGAAAAACAATATGCTATGCAAATTTTTTCAACCCGTTCTGATATTCCTCCGTGCCATCTGAAATCTCTCAACAGAAGCGTTCTTTTGACTCCTTTGGCGGAATGGCGTAGCGAATGGATCAGATCTTCTGCAGCTTAATGAACCTGATGTTTGTCCGCTACTTCTTCAACAACATGAGCTTCGTATCAGTGAATCCGTTTGCGGTCATTCTGTAAAAGTAAACGCCGCTGTTCAGATTCCCTGCCTGCAGACCAGCCGAATAACTGCCTTCATTCAGAAATTTATCAACAATGGTCAGAACTTCTCTTCCAAGTACATCATAAAGGCTGATCCGGACATTGCCCGGATATCTGACCCTGAATTCGATATTTGTGAACGGGTTGAAAGGATTTGGATAGTTCTGCCCGAGTGACGACTCTTTTGGAATCTCTGCGCCCGTATTCCTTATGCCGACGGGCAGATCAAGATACGAGATGCCTCCGTTATCGCGCACAGCCCAGAATTTTGTAGCCCCGAAACCGCTGCCGATGTGCGTGTAATTTCCCGACTGCGCTCTGTAGTGCTGAAGCCAGGTATTGCTGAATTCCGACATGTAAATTCTGTCTGAAGTCCTGATGTAAAATGTGTACATGAAATTCCCGCCGTCTCCCACAAAATCCGGACCGCCCGTAATGCCTCTGATACTGCCGGTTCCCGGTGCGGATTGAATCAACCAGTTAGATCCATAATTACTGCTGAGCATCAATTCCGATCCGCCCGAAAGCCCGTCCACACTGCCTGTCTGCCTGAAGAACCAAACTGCTTTAGTGTCTGCGTTCCCGGGAGTAGGCTGAACTGTCCACGTGGAACCGGAATTGCCGGAGTAGTAGATCCTGGAATTGTCGGTTCCAAACCACACTCTAGCGTAGTTGCACCATACCGAATTGTTCCAGCCTAATTCATTTCCTGATTGAGGCAGGTACATTCCTGCAGAATCCCAGGTGACACCGAGATCTGTGCTTTTCCAGATTGACCACCTGCCGTCGGCTGGATTGCCGATCATCAGCATTCTGCCCTCGGGCAAGCAAACTGCATTGATGTGTCCTGTTCCTGAAAAGACAACACTCCAGTTCTGACCGCCATTGGACGTTCTGTAAAGGTATGATTCTGTACCGGGATTTCCCGCAACCAGCGCAATATTTGCATTGACGCACAGGATATGATCAAGATCCACACTGTCAGGTATTTCGCCTAAGTTCGCATCCTGCCAGTTGTAACCGGCATTTATGCTGCGTAAGACAGTGCCCTCCTTTCCGCAAGTCCACACATAGCTGAAGCCAAAGAAGAAATCCCAACTTGCGCTCACAGATGTTAATGTCTTTGCAGTACCGGAATTCTGCTCAACCCAATGGATCTGCGGCCTTAGAACTTCCGGACAAATGACCAGCAAAGCTAATGACAATACTATCCGGCTCATTGTACTGATAATTTAAATGATGAACAAACGAACATTGTAACATGTCGTGTGAGGTCTCGTGATACAAGTCAAAAGCCCTGCCCCCGCGAGCTTCACTGAAACTGATCAAACTAAATGGCCTTCCGGAATGGAATGTCAAACCCTGGTCATGACATTGCCGGCACCGTAATGCCGGTACGTTGAAGACGATCTTCTGTTCTCTCAATTGCTGTAAGAACATCAGCGCCTGAATCACAGAATTGTTCACTGCGTCAATTTCTTTTTAAGGCTCATAAGTCCTGATCGCTCCGACAAAACTTCCTGAATTTGTATAAACTATCGAAAGACCCGATGCATCTGCAAAGTTATATCCTTTCATATCGGTTGGATAGTAGCCGATAGCAAAATTGAATGAATGATTATCAACTTCACTGCCGTCAGCTCCCTCTGTTACGCCACCTGTATTTATGTCATCCCAGCCGTAAACCTGAAATAATATTGTATTATCTGATGGCCTTTCATAATTTGGCATACTGTTATCGGTATAAAGCATCTCATTTACATTGTTGCTGAAGGTTTTGGTAGTTACCGATACAAAATTGAACGGCAAACATCATCTTTTAACCCCATTTCAGAATTCAATGGTAAAGTGCAAATTGAGTGCGGGCATCTTCTCGATGGCAATTCTGCTCACCGCAGCACTTCTTTTCTCTCCGGAAGATTCCCTAAGCTTCAGCGACAAAAGTGACAGCAAGAATAAGAACTACGAGGTATTTACTATCTGGGAAGGCACCGACTCGATAATGTCAATGTCTGATTTCGCCGCTTACGGTGCACCGGTCTTCTGGTTCTCTCCGGATGAACCCGAACTTGGGACAAAGTCCGGCAAGAAGATCACAATCCCTTCGTACTTCCCTTTCGATGCGAAGACAGACTCGCCGGTGGTTTATTATCAGTTCAGGCAGATCTTGAAAAGGGATAAGGCGAAGAGCATCGCTCTGATAAAGAACTACTCGTACAAGGACAGCACACTTCTTAATCTTGCGGCAATCAGCGCCGTGAGCATCACATACACGCATTTCTACAATTCCGAGTCCGGCCTCGGCAGTCATCCGTTTGACACTGAGCAGGTGGAATTCCGGTATTACGTGAGGAGGAGTACAGGAAAGGACAAAGTCAGGCGGTACTATATCTTCTTCGTCCGTGCAACGGCTAAAGCCCATGCGCTCGAATGGTATGACAACATTTATGAGATCAATGCCAAGAACCTTTTCTACGAACTGAAGCTTCCATTCAACATACTTGTGGAAGAAGGAAAGCATGCAAGCTGTACAGACATGAACGGTGACGGCTATTACACACCGGGTTACGACGTAAATGTAAGAAAGAACGATGCCTGGGGGGTCAGGGATGTGATAAGAAGCGGTGACCTCTTCTCTTCAGGATTTGACAGCTACATGGCAAAAGTGCGAAGGCCGGAACATCGTGTCTTTCCTCCGCTTCCTCCCGGCAGTCCGCTGAGGAAGAAACTCTCCCGGAACGGCGTTTATGCTCCCGACAATGCGGTTTATGTATTGCGGAAAATGCCGAGTCCAAAGAAGGCCTTCAATGTTAAGCTCAAGAAAGACATGTCATCGTATTACTATGAGAATGCTCCTGAAATAGATGTGGAGTCTTCGGAGAAGGGACTTGTAGAGTGGTTTACGGATGAAAACATCATTTCATCATTAGGGGTATCTTACCGTCTCGACAACGGCAGATCAGGAGTATCAGTATCATTTCCACTTCTGATCGTCAAAAATCTGGAAGCTCCTCTGGTTGGGGGATGGCTTCTGAATAAGCTGTACTTCCAGGGCAAGAAGCTCGAAGATTTCGGCTATAACCTCGTTTATACTCCGTCCGCGTCAAGGTTCTTTGATCCTTATGTTGCGGGAGGTTTTGAAGTGGCAGATAAGGATGATATTGATTCAACTTCACGTGAAACGGATTTCGTATTCGAAACCGGAGTAAAGTTCAGAGGAAATGTCGAATACTCTCCGCTGAAGTTCCTGAGTTTCATAAGCCCGTTCTGGGGTGTCCGGCTTGGGATCAAGAACAAGGGCTTCATGAAGATAAAAGACCTCAACTACATCTTTGAGATCGGAGCCGGAGTCTGGTAAAGCAAGTGCATGGCCCCCGCAGCAATGCACTGAAACTCATGCACTGCCCGGGATTTGCCATGACTCTTCAAATACATCTGCAGATAAAATTCCACCCGCTGAAGGAGAATCCATTCACTTTCATGATACCGGTTCAACGGCCCATATCTGAACTGAAAATATTCTGACTGTGTGCATTCATACCATTTTCCTTTTCAGCAAGCAGGCGTTGTGTCACTTACGGCCTCATAACTTCCACATAATTAGCCGCGTTGTTATCAACAATTAACATGTCGCTTCCGTCAACGATGTTGTCTCCGTTCATGTCAAGAGACGTATATCCGGTCATGAAATTGAATGCTCCGTTATCTACCAGACTTCCGTCCGAGGCATCTATTGTGCCGTCTGCATCGGCATCTCCGCTGTAACTGCAGTATCTGCCCGCCTTAAGCACAAGGTTACTGCCGTATGCCTGCGAAGCGGAGGTGATGAAGCTGAAAGAAACTGAAGATCCCCTGGTGAAAGGAACCGGTGCAAAGCTCCATGTCTCGATCGCACTTCTGTGACCGTACTGAATGTAATAGTTTCCGGTTGTCACATTTTCAAAGTTGGCGGCTGAATAGCCCGAGCTGTTGAGAAAGAGTTTTGCCTGATCCACCACAGCAAAGGGAGAAACAGAACTTCTGAGATAAACCCTGACGGTATCCTGAGCCTGCACTGTTCCGTTCCACATTCCCTCTATACCCGCAGTGAATTCAAATCTCGTCCACAGCTTGTAGTTTCCGGCGAGAGTAACAAGCGCCGCAACCCCTGCCTTTGTCATTTTCAGAAAGTACGGCTTGTTAAGGGTCGAGTAATTATCATTCACAGTATGGTAGTAAGGAGTGAAGTCGCTGTTGTCTTCGATGGAGAGTATCGCCGGGTAATTCTTTTGCTGAAATGACTGATGATCGCTTCCGCCGTTGAGCGAAGTGGTGATCTGCGGCACAAGCGTCGGCTGATAAAGTGTGACGCACTGGTAGAAGTCATTTGCAAGCGGAGTCGATGCCGTGTTTGTGTTGATGTCCAATGCGCCGTTGTTGTTGCCGTCATAACCGATCATGTCAAAATTCAGAACGGCAATTATAGAATCGCCTTTCCTTCTTGCAGTATCTGCATAGGCCTTACTGCCGTACAGTCCGCGCTCCTCTTCGTCCCAGGCCGCAAAAAGGATTGTGTAAGGAAAGCTTGCAGAAGAAAGCACTCTCGCCGCCTCAATGACTGCCGCAGTTCCTGTTGCATTGTCATCCGCACCCGGAGCTGTGGTTGTAGAGGGCATGTTATCGAAATGCGCGCAGATTATTACATACTGGTTGGGATATCTGTAACCCGTCTTCTTACCCAGAACATTTGCCAGCGATGATGTGATGGTCTGGTATGATGAAGTGAGACCGTAGCTTTGAAATCTTTCCAGAATATATTGAGCCGCCTTTGCGTTGCCCTGCTTTGAATAGTGCCTGCTGACAATTGTGTAAGGAGCCCCTCCGATCATGCAAGCCGTGTCTCCGGTCAGATGCCTGACGAATCTGTTGAGAGAGTCTCCGGAAACATTTTCCATCAGTGAAGCAACGTAAGAATTGTATGTGATCTGAGATTCCGCAATCAGTGAAACGCCAAAGAATATGGCCGTGATCAGTAATAGTTTTTTCATATCTGTGATGTAGTTGAGTGGATTTTCTTTGGGGCAACAGATCAGAGCGCAAGAACTGTGCCATGACCAGCCGACTAAATACCGCATTTTCATATCTGTTTTTGAATAATTCCGGGTATACTAGGAATTCTGAGTACCGGAATTCCACAATGAACTGTGGCACAAGTGGAGGAAATACACACTGTTTAATTTAAACTGCACATTGGAGAAGTTCGTGCAGAGGCTTTAGCTTATTTCTTCTGATAATGAGTATCTGCCGCAAAATTTCAGTACTGAATTGAAACTAAGCGCCGCAAACTATATTTTGCAGCATTATTTATGGACAGGTAGCTCAGTCGGTAGAGCAACGGCCTGAAAAGCCGTGTGTCGCCGGTTCGATTCCGGCCCTGTCCACTACCCCAAAGAAGTCAGCACCGCACATAACATCAGGTAGCTCATTTCTACTATTGGTTTCTTGCCTGATTATGATTTCCGCGATGATTTGCACTAAGTTCTCACTGCCGCCGGGAGTCATTCACATCTCCTTGAGAGACATCTGCAGACTGCACAAAGCATCTGAAAAACAAGACAGTTAACTGCGAATGGTCAAATACAGTGATAATCTTTCCATATAATATTCAATCAATTTCCTTGTAAGTCCTGTATAAGGAACCGATTTTGCAATTTAACGAAATGAATTTTTCACGCACACATCATAAGATGTCCAGGCTTTTCAACAGTTAACCGGTAATAAATCAAAACAAACAACAAATGAAATCAACAGTTACACTCGCTATGCTTTTCCTTTTGTTAGTTACAGGATCTGCATATGCGCAAGACAAGCAGGACTGGAAGTATACTCATCCGAGTCCGCACAACTCTCTGACCAGAAAGATCAGAATGATCGATAATGATACATGGGTTGCCTCAGGACAAGCCGGCTTATTCATGAAGACAGACAACTCTGGCGCAAACTGGTACTTCCACTACGGCGCAGGAGAGCTGACAAGTACCTTTTCCAGTACTTATGCCTACGACTTATGGTTCTTCAATGAGAACACGGGGATCGTTATTGGTGATCAAGGCTACATTGGCAGAACAACAAACGGCGGCGTCAGCTTCGACACCTCAGGAAACGGCCTGCTCGCCACAAATCAAAGATGCCAGGCGATCTGGTTTGCAGATGCCAACACTGGTTACATCGGTGCGGGAAGCCAAACTGCATTCACCAGCAGAATACTCAAGACAACCAACGGCGGTGTTAACTGGTCTCTCGTCTATTCTTCATCCACAAACTACATAACTGCACTCGGCGGAGCAAATGCAAACAATGTAACTGCTGTGTGGAGTGACGGGACCACAGTTCGCACAACTAACGGCGGAACAAACTGGACCGAAACTCCCAGCGCGCTTTTCTCCATTGCTTACAATATCACATTTTTAAACAGCACAACAGGCTTTGCGGCAGGTTCCGGCGGACAGGCAAGCAGGACCACTGATGGCGGTGCAACATGGACCCCAACTCCCACTCCTACAACTGACTGGGCCATGTTCCAGATAAGGGCAGTTTCCGCAACAGAGATCTATGCTGTCGGAGATGCGAGTTTTCTTTATAAATCAACCGATCTCGGAACAACTTGGACTTCTCTTCCACTTGCCGTATCTGGACCGTCTGCCACATTTGTCTGGTATTCGGTGGATGTTATAGGTTCCAGAATTGTACTCTCCGGTGACTACGGTGTAATTGCAGTTTCCAATGATGCAGGAGCTACCTGGAGTTCAAACAATAACAACCTTAAGAGCTCACTCAATTTCGATATCACCACAGTGCCTGGAACATCAAAGTACTGGACAATCGGAAGGCCATTCGGCACAACAACATCCAAACAGATGATGTACTCATCAAACAGCGGAGCAAGCTGGACAACTTACAATCTCGGTGTAACAGGTGATTTCTTCTCGATCTCAATGATCAACGAATTTACCGGATACGTAAGCGGCCAGAACAATCAGGTGCTGAAGACCACAGACGGCGGCATGTCATGGACTCCGAAGACCGGGCCATCCCCCGTTTCATCTTCACAGCATTACACTTGCGAATTCATTGATGAAAATACAGGATTCACATTTGTGAATTTCTCAACGGTGGCCGGAGGAAACGTATTCAAGACCACCAACGGCGGAGACAACTGGATGCAGTATTCCACGGGAGCAACAAGCGAAAACATTTACCACGCAGACATGGTGGATGCAAACACGGGTTACTGCGTAATGAATCCCTCAAACAGGCCGGTTTACAAAACCACCAACGGCGGAGTCAACTGGACGCCACTTACAACGGGACTCACCGGAAGCATCAGGAGCGTTTCCGCGGTTGATGCTAACACGGTTTATGTTTGCCAAACAGGAGGTACATCAAGAGTTGCAAAATCCACCAATGGCGGTGCAAACTGGACACTGATCACACTGCCCGTTGCAGTTGACTGTTCAAGCATTGACTTTAAGGATGCAAACACTGGCTATGTATCCGGAAACTTAACAACCGTAATTTGCAGAACTACCAATGGAGGAGCGACATGGACATGGCAAAACACGCACGCAGTCACCAACGGCAGAATTTATGTAACGCAGGGCGATACCGCCTGGTCACTCGGAGGAAATACATCCATCATGAGATATGTCGGCGCAACTAATCAGTTCAGCGTAAATATGAAGATACTCATGGAAGCAATGTATTCGCCGGGCACAAATCTGCTTGCCAGAAAAGATCCGGTTAAGGTCTATCTGAGAAATGCATATTCTCCGTACAACATTGTTGACTCTGCAACCGCAGTGATAGATTCCGTGACTCACACGGGACTGTTCACGTTCAACAATGCACTCTCAGGCAAGTACTACCTTGCGGCAAAGCATTTCAATTCGATTGAAACATGGAGCAGGTCGGGCGGTGAAACATTCCTTCCTGGAAACACCTATAACTACGACTTCACAACGGCCGCTTCACAGGCATTCGGAAACAACATGACTCTGGTGGGCACTAAGTACTGCACATATTCGGGCGACGTGAACCAGGACGGAATTGTTGACGCTTCGGATGCAAGCCTCATAGATATTGATGCATTCAACGTTACTTCCGGAAGCTACCTTGCTACGGACCTTAATGCTGACGACATCGTTGACGGAAGCGATTTTGCCGTGTGCGATAACAACGCATACAACTTTGTACAGAAGATCACTCCGTAACAAGTTATCCAATTCTTGCAATAACAAAAAAGCGGGCTCAAAACCCGCTTTTTTTATGCCTGCTCCGGACAGAATCATTCCACTACTTCAATTTCCGCCTTGCCGAAATAGTCCTTGTAGTTTCCCGATTTGAAATTCACATCCCTCATTTCCCACGGCAGCGCATAAACCCTGTATTTGCCCGGTTCTGTAAATCTCTGAAACTCCTCGATAGCATACCGCTTGTAAAGAGTCTCGCTTCTTTGCTGAAGTTCGGTGATGTTCTTCTCGTCCTTGCCGTCATCTCCGATCTTATAAACTTCCCATGCGATAAAGAACTGGTCGGGATTCTCATCCTTACCTTCCCTGTATTTCTTTTCTCCGAAGTCTATCATGTAAACAACCGGCTCGCCAACTTTGACTGTCGTCTTCGGATTGATAGGGTAAACGCGGTCGTCTGTGTTTTCGCAGACTGTAAGAGTTGCCCGCTGAACTTTCTGTGAGAAACTGCTGCCGGCAAGCAGGAGAACAACAAGGACCGGCAAGAGGAATTTGATTGTTTTCATATTATCCTTTTATTGAGTTTTGCAAAAATATTGCCCGGCATTAATAAATGAAACTGCATTTCCAATTTTCATTATTTTCCCTATTTTGCAGGCAATTAATAAAAGCAAGAAATGAAAAAAGATTTTCATCCGAAGTATTACAAATGCAATGTAGTGTGTAACTGCGGAGAAAACAGAGGCGTTTTGTTCACCACAAGGTCAACCGTACCTGAGATAAAAGTGGAAATCTGCTCGCAATGCCATCCGTTTTTCACCGGAACACAAAAGATTGTTGATACTGCCGGAAGAGTTGAAAAATTCAACAAGAGATACGCAAAGGCAAAAAAGCCTGCCGACGCTTAAGGTTTTCCTTAGTTCAGGATTGATTCAAGCCAATTTCCAAAGCAAATTGGCTTTTTTCATTTTAACGCAAATACTCCGAATTTCATGAGGGTTATCATTTTCGAAGACGACAAGCCGGACCTTCTTTTTCCGCTTTCAATGATGAGGCCCGTATATGATGTAAAGCCTGGCACACTCAGTCTCGTTGAGAAAGTCACCGCCGCATTGGGAAAAGACTCAGCCAAGATCCGACTGCATTCAAGAACAAGCCTTCGCGATTACCTTGGTGCAATGGGAAGGAATGTCATTTCAGGTTTCGAAAGAGACGACCATATCCTTCTGAACGGCAGGTTCATATTTGATAAGAAGTTTCTTAAGCGTTTGCTGAAAGCAAAGCCCGAAACCCGGTTCTGCAAGTCAGGAGATTCTGTTGCGTTTGCAACCGTTAGGAAGGAAGATTCAGTCCGCCTGAACGAAAGACTAACGAACGCTTTGGGTGTGATTGACGAAGTATTTCTGATAAGCTGCGGAGTGAAGAACGGCGGAGAGACAACTGAAACCGTTTTTGAGATCCGTTACCCTTGGGATGCAATTTCATTTATGCTTAAGCAGGGATTAAATGATGACCTCAGTATTATCTGTGACAACACCGGGAAGAGAAAGAAATTAAAAAACTGCGTGAATGAAGACAGTGTCTTTTGCTCCGCCAGGTCCGTTGTCAGCAATATGTCGGTCCTTGATGCTTCAGAAGGCAGGATCGTAATTGAAGAAGGTTGCACAATTGAGCCGTTCGTTTTTGTAAAGGGCCCGGCTTATATCGGGAAGAATGTGCTTGTCAAGTCAGGCGCGCGGATCTACGGCCCGTGTGTTACCGGAGACGGCTCCAAAGTGGCAGGCGAGATCGCAGAATCTGTGCTTCACTCCTATGTGAACAAACAGCATGACGGCTTCGTAGGGCATTCCTACATCTGCCCGTTCGTCAACCTCGGCGCGGACACGGTTACAAGCGACCTCAAGAACAACTACTCAGCCATAAAACAAAAATTCCGCGGCGGCATGATTGACACCGGTATGAGATTTCTCGGAAGCATAATCGGTGACCACAGCAAGACCTCCATCAACACAATGCTTAACACAGGTACTATCGCCGGAATATTTGCCAACATATTCGGAGGAGGTTTTCCGTCAAAGGATATCGGTTCATTTTCGTGGAACGAATCCGGCAAACCGGCTGTGCAATATGACTTTGACAAGGCCATGGAAACTGCCGGAATAGTGATGTCGAGACGGGGAATAAAGATGACGCAGGAATATCTCGCACTCGCCAAACAGTATTTTGAGTTAGGCAATCTTGCTAACGGCTGAAGCTTCCTCCGTTTCCGATAAGATCTGAACTGCAGATGGCCGGCAATTCATTCGTTTCATTCTGATGTACCACTGCATACACTTCCGGGCAGTGGCACAAATTGCCATTAGAGTTTTTCGGACTGCTCAAGAAGCCAAAGCTTTATCCCGAAATGGTTTGTCTTGAGCTTTTCTATCTGAAACCTGATCTCATTAACCATTGGCTTCTTCCTGCCCTGAGGATCCGTTACCTGCCGCACCATATCCCCTGTTATCTTAAGGAACTGCAGAATGACATCCCGGTGAATATCGAGTATCATCTTTTCCCTCATGCAATTGCTGACAGGACAGCAAAGGATCGTGCTAATCAGTTTCAAAAATGATTCAGGAATTTAATGTTTCTTTGGATCTTCACTTGATGCATTTTCCTTAAAATTCTTCCATACCAAATCAGCATGTTTGTCAGGTTATAATCTTAAATTAGACTTGTCACTTTCAGACTATAACCTTAAATTGATTGAACAACAATAAGGATATAACCTGATGGATAAATCAAAACAGCAGTTAATAATTGAGCAAACTGATAAAAAATTGGCCCAGTTCAGACATTTGGACTCAATTATTGTTCCACAAAGAGGATGGATACACACAATTCGAATTGCCCTTAGAATGTCACTAAGACAATTAGGGAACAGGCTGAAGATATCACCTCAAAGTGTAAAAGAAATCGAGGAGAGAGAATCGAGCGGATCTATAACAATAAAAGGTCTGAAGGAAGTTGGCGCAGCATTGGATATGAAACTCATTTATGGCTTTATACCAATAGACCAGAGTATTGAGGATATGATCGAAAAAAGAGCCAATGAAGTTGCTCAAGACATAGTTTTGAGAACTTCCAATACCATGAAACTTGAAGATCAGGAGAACTCAAGCGTGCGGATACAAAAAGCTATTACAAACAGAGCGGAAGAAATTAAAAGAAAAATGCCAAAATATTTATGGGACTAGAAGCTGAATATATTGGAGGTCAGACTCCTCTTGATGAAGATGAAATGGACGGTCTGTTGATAAATACAATTACAACTCGTGGGGAGTTGAATGAATTTGAACAACTGAATATTGAGAAGGCTCTTCAATGGACTCTTGGTAAAAAATGGAAACCCGGGTACATTCTTAGTGAATCTTTTATAAAGGAACTTCACAAGAGAATGTTCGGTGAAGTATGGTCTTGGGCTGGTGAATTTAGAAAAACCAATAAGAATATCGGAGTAGATAAGTATCAGATTGGAGTTTCATTAAAGCAATTGTTAGACGACAGTAGATATTGGTTAGAGAATAAAACATACTCAGAAGAAGAGTTTGCTATACGGTTTAGTCATAGAATAGTGGCGATTCATTGTTTTCCCAATGGCAACGGAAGACACTCAAGACTAATTGCTGATATCATAATTAATCAAATTTTTGGCAAACCGTTTTTCAAATGGAGCAGCTCAGACCTTAACGAGAATGGAGAAGCGAGGTCTAAATACATAGCGGCAATCAAGGCAGCAGATGCCGGTGATGTTAAGTCATTAATTGAATTTGCAAAGACATAAATTCGGCAATTGATAACACAGCCTCTCCAGATTTAGAAACGCGAGAGTTGCGTTACGAATCAGGAGAGGCTGTGTGAAAACGAACAAAGTCTGTCATTCCCGCGTGTTCCAAGCGGGAATCCATTCAAATTTACGACTTTTGAGGCACTCGATATTCATAAATCTTGAGTTTCCACACAGCCTCAGGAGATTCGTAACGAGGGTAAAAATCTCGCTAACGGCTGAAGCTTCCTCCGTTTCCGATAAGATCTGAACCGCAGATGACCGACAATTCATTCGTTTCATTCTGATGTACGACTGCATACACTCCCGTGCAGTGGCACAAATTGCCATTAGAGTTTTTCGGACTGCTCAAGAAGCCAAAGCTTTATCCCGAAATGGTTTGTCTTGAGCTTTTCTATCTGAAACCTGATCTCATTAACCATTGGCTTCTTCCTGCACTGAGGATCCGTTACCAGCCGCACCATATCCCCTGTTATCTTAAGGAACTGCAGAATGACATCCCTGTGAATCTCGAGGATCATCTTTTCCCGTGAAAGATAATGCCGGAACGAATCCGTCATCAGTGTAACCTGTTCGAAATAACCGAGCTGAAAGTTTATCTGCAGTTGAAGAAGCTTGACCTGCAGTTTTATGATGAAGTTCGAGAAGTTTGTCCTGGCAAGAAGCGTAAGCGCTTTCTCATATTCACCTTTTCTGTATGCGATGTATGCATAGGAAAAATCCACCGTATTCTTTCTCTCGGAAGTCAGATTTCTGCTGTATTTTTCAATGTATTCTTCGGCGTACGCAAACTCGTTCACGCGGCTGGCGATCTTGACAAAGTTCAGAAAATTGGGGTAAAGTATTGTGCCAAGTTCCGGAAGGTTGTTCATATCGTAGATCTTGTTCAACTCAAACTGCATAGGAAGAAGGTCCGTTCTGCCGTGAATGTTGTAAGCTGTTGCGCAGTAGCTGTCGAGGTGGAGGAATGCCATATAGTCATCCACAATACCAAGATTGCCTTTGAGTTTTTCATGGGTTGATTTCAGTTTGAGGAAGTTCACGTCATTCTTCTCAAGGCAAAGCCGGATGATGTCTCTGTAAACCGCTATTGTAGGATTGTCGGAAGAGGGGCTGACGTCTATATGCTCCATCACCTGTTTGAACATTGTGAGGTCGTACTTGTAATTATTCTGATTCCCCTCATGAAGCATCACATTGTAGATCTTCAGTTTCTTCAGATTGGAATAATCAACGAACAGGTCAAGCGTCTCCTGATGAAAATGGAAATTTACATTGGGGTTTTTCGGAGTATTATATGTCATTAGCTGATCTGTCAGTCTGTACTTGTGGTAGAGGTAATTCTCATCATGGACATCCGAGTTTTCCAGTCTTTTCTCCGCCGAGCGGTATGCCGCCTCAAACATTTGCTCAAGCCCCCTGCCTGCAAGTTCCCGAAGCAGATAGATCTCCCTGCTGTTTGCATCCTTTCTGAAGGCATTGAAGATCAGCAGTTCCTTTCCCAGCCCGAGAAGGTCGGAAATGAGGTTCTTCATTGTAAAGTATTCATACTTGCTGTTTCCGTAAAGCTTTCTGAAAAGATCCATTTCAGTCAGGTCCGGGTCGTCGAATGCAGGATAGTGCTCTATCATCAGATCCAGCAAACCGGCAACCTGTTTGTTCTTATTATAGATCGGTGAATTCACAAGATCCCTGAAATTCTTCACTTCTGCATTGCTCAGCGTTTGCAGGAACTTCACCAGCCTTGTATTCTGCAATATCCTTTTGGTTTGATTTTCGGGTAACCGGTTGAAAGATAATTCAACCGGCTTCCAAACTAAATGACCTTTACAACTTTCACTGCTCGTTCTCAAACTTTGCTTTGGATTACACTTGCACCGGAAACTCTGTTTCCTGTTTACATAACGATGATAATTTTACCTCGGAGAGCAAATCTTTAAGAGCAGATACAAGATCACAGATGTGAAACTACTTTGCTTCTTAACCTCAACAGTCCAGAAATGGATTCCGGTATTCACAGGCGAGAATTGTTTTGAGATCCTTATAGACTCTCTCCGTTAATCCCGGAACGTCAAGGGTCTCAAGATATATGCTTATGTAATTCTCGACAATCACTTCCATTCAATTCTAAGTGCTGACAACCTCAGCCTGATCCTCGCTTCGATCAAAGGCCTCACAGCAAGGGCGATAATTGATCAGCTGAAAGAGGATTAGAGGGACTGGCTTCTGGATCAGCTTCGCTATTACAAATGAAGCATAAAACCGAAAGCAAATACCGGTTATGGCAGGAAGGTTTTCATCCGCAGATCATTTACAGCGAGAAAGTATTCCGGCAAAAAGTTGATTATATAAATTTCAATACTGTAAAGAAAGGGCCCGAAATCCAGCCTGAGTACTGGAGGTACAGTTCTGCCGCTTCATACATACTTGGCGCAAAGGGCAAGCCGGAGATAAACAGCCTGGAATGAGACAGCTTACTTACACATACCGAAGCAGAGCTTCGGGCTTTGGTACGTTCACAAACAGAGTTTGGGAACGACTAACGAATTCAGTCATCGTCAGGCCGCATTGCAAAGGCTGACTCAATCACTCACGTTAAACTGCCTGTGACATCCATCTTTGACAGGCATTATCATTGTTCATGATCACGGTCAACGGCAGTGAAACCTTCTTCATTGGATCAGGGCTCAATACAACCTGAGCATCTGATGATTGGGATTTGAATGAGTGTCGGAGATCCTGAAATCGTGACTCCCGATAATCTTGAAGCCGGTCCTCTCATAAAATCTTACCGCTCTGTGATTCTCTTTCCAGACAAACAGCCACATGCCGCACTGACGGTACTGCACGGACAATTCGATGTTGAAGTTCAGAAGCTCATATCCTGATCTTCTCCCGTAAAACTCCTTCAAGAGATAGAGCCGCTCTAATTTGGTTACGTTCGGTTTCTCTATATTCCGGTGAGAAGCATTGAGAATGATCTTGGAATAACCGGCGGGATGCTCCCCGTGATACAGAACATGGTAAAGATTGTTCGGGTCATCAAGTTCTGCTCTGATCAAATCTTCCTGATATGTATCGCTCACATATCTTTCTATGTCCTCTGCCGAAGCACTGCTTCCGTGTGATTCAATGAAGGTCCGCCTGCCGATCTCAGCCAGTAATTCTGTGTCACTTATTCCGGCTTTCACAATAGAAGTCATCTGTCATTGTGTTATTTATGAAAGGTGTTTAATACCAGGCAGAGACCAATGAGAGCGGGATCCTTTCATCTCATTTTGATTTGAATAGATAGCATGGCAAATTGGCTCTCTGTGATAATTGAAAAAGTCATTTCGGTTTCTTCTTCCTCAAGAGTGCCGGACCGGCGTATGTGCAAAAACATGATCTCCAAGAAAAAATTGCCGGAGAGCATCTCTTCGTTCAGGTACACCGGCAACGGCAGAGATTGATTTCTCAGAAAATAGATACCGGGAGATATTGAGGGCATGAAATTGATACCGGGGTTGCGGCCATAAGCAGAATCACATCTTCAATAGTAATGCGGAATGTGTGAACTTGAGCAGTTGAATTAATTGTAATACCTGCTTTCAGAGCGGTGATACTCTGAACCGCATTGAATATCAAGCATATTGGTTAATGCGTTCAGAGAATGGCCGATATCTTCTGGTGCCTTTCAAAGATATTGAAAATGATCCAAAAAGAGTTGTACACATTCAATTTCACATCTCCTGAAGATATTTCCTCACAAACCTGATGGCAAGGGCTCCTTCACCGACTGCTGAAGAAATTCCCGCGAGCGCTCCGGCCCTTACATCACCGGATGCGAATATGCCGGGTACGCTGGTCTCCGGCATGTAAGGTTCGCGGTCAAGTTTCCAGAATGTATGAAAGGATCTCTCTTTCATCAGTTCGGTTCCGGTAAGTATGAATCCCTTTTCATTCTTCATTACAACATCGTTGAGCCAGTCAGTTCCGGGCTTTGTCCCAATGTAAACGAACAATGCTTTTGCCGGCATCACTGCTTCTTCCCCGCTTTTTGAATTCTTCAGCGTAACATTCTCAAGCACAGTGGATCCGGAGCATGCTACGACATCCGTATTTGGAATTATCTTAATGTTTGGAGTCGCGGCAATATTTTCGACGAGATAATTGGCCGCCGTTTGCGAAAGCCGGTCACGCCTGATGACTATATTCACCTCTTTTGCAAACTTGCTCAGGTACATGGCCGCCTGGCATGCAGAATTTCCGCCGCCGGCGATAAATACTATTTCATTCCTGCAGGCATGTGCTTCTACTGCCGCGGAGCCGTAATACACGCCGGCCCCGGTAAACTGGTCAAGCCCGGGAATATTGAGCCTTGCATAAGCCGCGCCGGTTGCGATCACGATTGCTTTGCTGTGGATCTGTGTGCCGTCCTCCATTTCGGTTATCTTGTAACCGTCCTTTACGTTTATGCATTTGACCTGCTGAGGCGTGAGAACTTCTGTTCCGAAACGAAGGGTCTGCGTCATTGCTCTTCTTGTCAGCTCAGGGCCGGAGAGGCCTACAGGGAATCCGAGATAGTTCTCTATGCGGGCGCTGTTGCTTGCCTGGCCGCCGGGATTGCTCTTTTCCACCAGGACGGTCTTCAATCCTTCACATGATCCGTAAACTGAAGCGGCAAGCCCGGCAGGACCTGCGCCTATTATCAGCACATCATACATTTCCTTTGTTGCCTTCATCTGAAGACCTGCGCGCTCTGCAACTTCAGAAAGATCAGGGTCACTCAAATGAGATCCGTCATTGAAAATGATCAGCGGAAGCTCGCTCTTTGTTCTGCCGGCACTTTCCAGCAACTTGGCAGACCTTATGTCAGTTTCAACATCAATCCATACATACGGGATGAGATTACCCGAAAGAAATTCCTTCAGCCTGTGCGATTTTGGTGACCATTGAAATCCGAGTATCCGTATTGCATCAGTTTCAGGTTTGTAGAAAGAATGCCAGTCATCAAGAAGATCCTTAATTACCGGAAACAATTTTTCCTCCGGCGGATGCCATGGCTTGAGTAAATAGTAATCGAGATTAACCTTGTTGATCGCTTTGATGGCGGCCTCAATATCGGAATAAGCTGTGAGCAATACCTTCTTCGAATCCGGAAAGATCCCGCTTGCTTTCTCAAGGAATTCAACTCCCTCCATCTCAGGCATCCGCTGATCGGAGATGAACAATGCCACTGCCTCGTTCTTAAGCTTGAGATCCTTTACAAGATCAAGGGCTTCGTGAGCGGATTCACTTGCGGCCACCTTGTAATC
Organism: uncultured Ignavibacteriaceae bacterium; assembly: GCA_964615795.1. GTDB lineage: Bacteria > Bacteroidota > Ignavibacteria > Tepidaquicellales > Tepidaquicellaceae > JADJAH01. Next base: position 11,213 of record CAZTQR010000020.1, on the reverse strand, counting down.
CTCGCGGTACTGATTTCTGATGTCGCGCTGGATGGAGCGGAGCACCTGGGCATCGTCATCAACAAGAATGATATACGGTAGTTTCATTTTACCTGTGGTTTGATTGTCATTTGATTTGAAGTGCTGTTATCATTGATTGGTATCCTTACTGTAAATACGGTTCTTCCCGGTTCGGACTGAACTCTGATCTCACCGTTGTGATGTCTGATGATGCGGTTTACAATGTCCAGGCCGATGCCTGTACCTTCTCCGACTTTCTTGGTTGTAAAGAACGGGTCGAAAATTCTTGACAGTATCTCTTCCGGAATGCCCGAACCCGAGTCTATGATGTTCACGTAAGCGTTAAGGCCGTCATAGCCGGTTTCGATCGCAAGCCTGCCGTTTTGGGGCATTGCGTATATTGCATTGTCTATCAGGTTTGTCCATACCTGATTGAGCTCACCGACATATGCAGATACCGGAGGCATCGCGTTGAAGAAAATTTTCTTAAGTTCGATATTCTTTTCGCGGAGTTTGAATCCGAGAAGCGTCAGTGTGTTGTCTATATCCTTGTGAATGTCTGTAGGATGTTTATCACTGCCTCTGTCCATCTGCACATGGCTCTTTATGGCACCGACAAGCGTTGATATCCTCCCCGAAGCATCTGCAAGATCCTCCAGTATCCTTTGAGAGCTGATAAGGTTCTCAAGCCATGGCACGAGATGAATGATGGCATCTTTGCCTATGTTGTGAAGAATGTGTTCAAACTCGCCGGTCGTGATCCCGAATTCGGAAAATGTTTCGGCGGCCTGCCTGTTGTTCACACCGTTACGAAGAAGCCAGTCCTCCATGGCATCTTCGTTGTTCATTCGCTGCATCGCAGTAAGCTTTTTCCTCTCTGAAGCTCTGCTCTCAATTTCAGTGATCATTTCCTGAATGCCCTGAATGTGCTCTGATGTAACCTTGCTTTTTACCAATTCTTCTGTCAGTTCATAATTGAGGTCAAGTCTTCTTTGCAGTTCGCTTGCGATCCTGTTTATAGCCGCCGCGGGATTATTCAGCTCATGCGCAATTCCTGCCGCAAGGCTTCCGAGTGCATTCACTTTTTCGTGTTCCAGCTTTGTAGTGGCGAATGATTTTGCTCTTTCGGTCATGTAACCGATAAGCTTTTGTATCAGGTCCGGGTTCAGGTGTTCAAGCTCGGTGAAGTGATCCTTGTGCAACCGGAGCACGCGGGTAGGGCCTGTTGCATAAGCATAGCCGGGGATTGTCTTCATTCTGGAGTAAGGCATCAGTCCTCCCACGCCGCCGTTGGATTTGTTATTTTCAAAAGTAAAGAAATAAACCTGCCGACCGTTAACGTTCATGTAGAATGTCACCTTTCCTTCGACAAGTACCCACATGTGATCGGCGGGGTCACCGTACTTCGCAACGAGTTGCCCGTCCTGAATCTCTTCGTAAGTGGAATGATCCAGTATCCACTGCAGGTGATCATCAGGGAGTTCGCTGAACGCAATTACCTTCCTTAGTTCCTCAATATTTGCAGTCTTCATTATAGAGATTTGAATATGGTATTAATCACGAAATCAAAAAACAATATGTAAAATGGTGGCATACGGGAAGTCCAATTGCGCTGGAAGTCTCTCAGGACATACACAAGCTTCAAATCCGATCTGTCATCGGACGGCATTAACTTTCATCCTGCCCATTAAATCCTCAAGCACGCAACCACCCAATGCAATTGAATGAAAGCCCGGCATTAGCTAAATTGCGTATTCTGAACGGGCGGTTAGCTCAGTTGGTTAGAGCGCTACGTTGACATCGTAGAGGCCATTGGTTCGAGTCCATTACCGCCCACAAAAATCCGATTATGCCTGAAAAGATCAAAATAACTTTCCCCGACGGTTCCGTTAAGGAGTTCGACAAAGGGGTTTCATCATTCGATATCGCCAACGCGATAAGCCCGAAGCTGGCCGCGGAAATCCTCGCGGCGGAAGTGAACGGCCGGATGAAAGACATCTCCGCGCCCGTAAATGAGGATTCGAGCATTGTTCTGCATAAATTCGACTCCGAAAAGGGAAAGGAAGTTTACTGGCATACCACTTCACACATGATGGCTCAGGCGATCGAAGAGCTCTTTCCTGGAGCAAGGTTCGGCGTGGGGCCGCCAATTGAAAGCGGCTTCTATTACGATATTGACTCCGACAGGAAGTTCACCGAGGAAGATCTCAGGAAGATCGAAGAGAAGATACTCGAGATCTCAAAACGCGACCTTAAGCCGGAAAGGACCGACCTGCCGAGAACCGAAGCCATTAGTTACTTCAAGACGAAACGGGATGATCCATACAAAGTAGAGATACTTGAGACCATTGCCAAAGATGAGGAAAATGTTTCGCTTTACACCCAGGGGGGATTTACCGATCTCTGCAGAGGTCCGCACCTTCCTTCCACCTCTAAAGTGAAGGCGGTGAAACTGCTTTCCGTTTCGGGCTCTTACTGGCGCGGCGATGAGAACAGGCAGATGCTTCAGCGCATTTACGGAATTTCTTTTCCGAAACAGAAAGACCTCGATCAGTACCTTCATGACCTCGAAGAAGCCAAAAAGCGTGACCACAGGAAGCTCGGCAAAGAACTTGACCTTTTCTCGTTCCATGAAGAAGGGCCGGGATTCCCGTTCTGGCACAATAACGGGATGATCCTTCTCAATAACCTGAAGGACTTCCTGCGCGAAAAGCTCAGAAAACTGGATTATCAGGAGATCAACACTCCTATTATACTCAATCAGAAACTGTGGCTTCAGTCGGGACACTATGACAACTACAAGGAAAACATGTATTTCACCGAAATTGACGAGCGCGACTTTGCGGTGAAGCCGATGAACTGTCCGGGAAGCACCCTGGTTTACAGGACCTCGATGAAGTCGTACAGGGACCTGCCGCTCAGACTCTATGAATTCGGGCTCGTCCACAGGCATGAGCTTTCAGGTGTTTTGTCAGGACTTTTCAGGGTAAGGAGCTTTACTCAGGATGATGCGCACGTATTCTGCACGCCCGAGCAGATAGAGCAGGAGATCACCGTTCTGATCAATTTGATTTTTGAAGTTTACAGCGCTTTCGGATTTACCGATGTGCAGGTGTTTCTTTCCACCAGGCCGGAGAAGTTCATCGGCTCGGAAGAGATCTGGAATGATGCGGAGAAGTCACTTGCCATGGCGCTTGATAAAGCGGGCGTAAAATATAAAGTGAATGCCGGAGACGGCGCATTCTACGGCCCGAAGATAGATTTTGTGGTCAAGGACAGCCTTCGCAGGAACTGGCAGTTAGGTACCATTCAGCTTGATTTTTCCATGCCTGAGAGGTTCGGGCTTGAGTACATTGCCCCCGACGGAAAGACCTCAAGGCCCGTCATGATCCACAGGGCCGTGCTCGGTTCGTTTGAGAGATTCGTTGGAGTTCTTATAGAGCATTATGCCGGGTACTTCCCGCTATGGCTTGCTCCCGTGCAGGTGACCGTGCTTCCTATCACCGATGCGCAGTTTGATTACGCAAACGAGATCGCTTCCAGGCTCATAAACAGCGGGTTCAGGGTGAACATGGATTCCAGGAACGAGAAGATCGGCTACAAGATAAGGGAAGCCGAGAACAGGAAAGTGCCGTATATGATAGTGGTCGGAGAGAAGGAAAAAGAGAGCGGACAGATCTCCGTTCGCCAGCACAAGAAGGGCGACATAGGGAAATTTGGATTGAATGAGTTCATCGAAAAGCTTAACTTGCAGGTTTCAAAAAAGGAGTATTACAATTAACATAACATCACGCTATTAAAGACAAGAACTTCAAGGAGAGGACCAACGAACAGGTCCGCGCTCCGCAGGTAAGAGTGGTTGACGAAGACGGAAATTCGCTCGGAGTAATGACAAGCCAGGAAGCGCTTTATATTTCAAGGTCAAGAGGCCTGGACCTTGTAGAAATTTCTCCCAATTCCAAACCTCCCGTCTGCAAGATAGTAGATTACGGCAAGTTCAATTACGAGAGACAGAAGAAGGAAAAGCAGGCGAAGAAGAACCAGCACGTGATGCACATAAAGGAGATAAGGTTCAACCCGAACACTGACACGCATGACATCGAGTTCAAGACAAAGCATCTGAGACAGTTCCTTCTTGAGGGGCACAAAGTCAAGGCCTACGTGATGTTCAAGGGAAGAATGATAACGCACCCTGAGATCGGCGAGAAGCTGATGAGTGAGATAGTTGAGAAGCTGAGCGACATAAGCAAGCTTGAATCACCGCCGAAAATGGAAGGAAAGACGCTCTTTGCATATTTTCTGCCTGACAAGCATAAGGTTCAGGTATATAAGGAAACACAGGCAAAAGCCGGAAAACCGGAGGACAATTCTGCCGGGAAAGACGAAACTAAAGTAAAAGAAAAAGAAGATGCCTAAAATGAAATCGAACAGGGCGGCCAAGAAAAGATTCAAGGTCACCGGTTCAGGAAAGATCAAGCGAGAGAAAGCTTACAGAAGCCATATTCTCACGAAGAAATCTGCAAAAAGGAAAAGACAGCTAAGAAAGGCAACGCTGGTTTCGGAGCAGGAATCAAGGACGGTCAAGAGGCTGATACTTGCTTAAATTTTAACATTCATTTTTTAAGGAGAAGACATGCCACGCGCAAAAAACAAAGTTGCATCGCACAGAAGGCGTAAGAGAGTGCTTAATGAGGCCAAGGGTTATTTTGGCGCAAGAAGCAAGGTCTATACTGTTGCAAAGAACGCCGTTGAAAAGGGTCTGACGCATGCCTACAGGGACAGGAAACTGAAGAAGAGAGAATACAAGAACCTCTGGGTCACGCGTATCAATGCCGCAGCAAGGCAGAACAACACAACATACTCCAAGCTTATTGACGCTCTCAACAAGAAGGATGTAAGCATCAACAGGAAAATACTTGCAGAGCTTGCATACAGCAACTCTCAGGCATTCAGCGAGATCGTAAAGTTCGCGCTGAAGTAACACCGGATTTTTTTTCACGACGGAATTACAAAGGCGGATAATTTTTATTCGCCTTATTTTTTAGCAGATTCAGACTCCAATGATCGAGAAGATCGAATCCATCAAAGCCGAAGCCCTGAACGAAGCCCCGCTCATCAAGGATGAGGGCACGCTTGAACAGTTCAGGATAAAGTTTCTCGGGAGAAAAGGGCTTGTGCATGAGCTCTTTGAAGGATTCAAAAACGTGCCGCCGCAGGAGAAAGGCCCGACAGGAAAAGCGCTCAATGAACTGAAGCAGGTTCTGCAGGGAATCTATGACAGCAGGAAGACTGAGTTCGAATCCGGAAGTGCGGACGGCGACGACACAGACTATACACTCCCCGGCCGTACATTCAACAAGGGCACAAAGCACCTCATTCATCAGGCAATTGATGAGATCACTTCAATATTTGCAAAGATCGGTTTTGACATATATGAAGGATATGAGCTCGAGGACGAATTCCACAACTTTGACGCGCTGAACACTCCGGACTATCATCCCTCAAGAGATATGCAGGACACATTCTATGTGGACAGTTCGGGAAAGGACAAGAAATATCTTCTGAGAACCCACACATCTCCGGGACAGGTGCATGTGATGCAGAGCAACAAGCCGCCTATCCGGGTGGTGGTTCCGGGCAAGGTTTACAGGAACGAGGAAGTGAGTTCAAGGAGCCTTGCGGTCTTTCATCAGGTTGAAGGGCTTTACGTTGACAAGGATGTGAGTTTCAGGGAACTGAAGGGCACGCTGGATTATTTCGCATGGGAGTTTTTCGGGAAGGGGCTGAAGACGAGATTACGTCCTTCGTTCTTCCCGTTCACGGAACCTTCCGCCGAAATGGATGTGGAGTGCATACTCTGCAAAGGCGAAGGATGCCGCGTCTGCAAACACACAGGATGGCTTGAGATACTCGGATGCGGGATGGTTGACCCGAACGTATTTAAAGCTGTGGGGTATGATCCTGAAGAGTACACGGGATTTGCTTTCGGAATGGGAATTGAAAGGACACTGATGATAAAACACGGCATTCCCGACATAAGGACCTTCTATGAAAACGATATCAGGTTCCTGAAGCAATTTTGATTGGCTTCGCAATAGAATTGACACAAACAAAATCAAAACAACAATCCAAATGAAAAGAAGAATTATTCCCGTACTGATGTCCTTGATCATGACTGCGGTCATGATAACAGGATGCGGCGAGAACAAGGATACAAGCACACTCAAGAAAGAAACAGAGGATGCGACAAAGAAAGTGGGCGAGACGGTACAGAAGACCGTTGACACTCTGAATAAGACAATTGATACACTTAAATCAAACGTAAAGGAAACAGTGGATAAAATTGACTCGGCAGTAACCGGAAAAACACCGGCAGGCGATCCGACAAAAGATACGGACGGCAATTTTGTAATGTTCGAAACCAACATGGGAAAGTTCAAAGTGAAGCTCTATACTGACAAAGCTCCCATAACAACAACGAACTTCAAGAACCTTACAAAGAAGGGATTCTACAATGGTATCAAATTCCACAGAGTTATTGACGGATTCATGATCCAGGGCGGCGATCCGACAGGCACCGGCACAGGCGGTTCAGGCGAGACCATAAAGGATGAGTTTGGCCCGGGGCTCAAGCACAGCAAGAAGGGCATACTCTCAATGGCAAACAGAGGCCCTAATACCGGAACATCGCAGTTCTTCATTACTCTTGCGGCCACAGACTGGCTTGACGGCAAGCATGCAATCTTCGGCGAAGTAGTTGAAGGCATGGATGTGGTTGACAAGATAGGCAAGGTCAAGACCGGCCCGCAGGACAAGCCAGTAAAGGACGTTGTGATGGAGAAAGTTTATCTCGTTTCAAAGTAAGACAGAGATTGAAGTAATTCTGAAGCCGCACTGGAATTTCCGGTGCGGCTTTTTTATTGCTTAAAACACATCTGCTTACTCCCCTCTTTGCATAACTTCAAACGATTCCCGGAAATTTATATAGACAACATTTTACTATCCCATCCGGACAGTTCTGTCAATTCCTGCATGAAATAAGAAATCCTCTGCCTGAATTTGAATGTCATTTCTAAAAACCTGTCCGAAAGAATAGTGCGGAAACAAATCAGAACTTATAGAAATGCGCACTTTGCTTGTTTAATTCTGCAATTCCGGTCATGCAAAAACCGGAAAAATGTCTTTGACTTGTCAACGAATGAGTCATAAGTTTGAATGAGTCCGGAGATGTGCGGAACTGTTTTTTTAGTGAGTCTCTGCAACAATAATAAGCAATACAGTCATGAAGAACTTATCGGGAATGCTGATACTTGTATCTCTGCTTTCATCATTCACACAGCCTGACAATTATGTCATCAGCCCGGGCTATCAGTTTAGTGAGACCACAGTAATTGATTCGAAGAAGATTGACGGAAACAACATAACAGCATGGTACAGGAATAACGGCAGTTATCACAGAGATCCCGTAACGGGTAATTCCGGTTTTCTGTGGCCTTCAGATGATTTTCGTTTACTGACATACGCATCGGGACTGTGGATTGCCGCAAAATCCGGGAATGACACTCTTCTTGCAATCTCAGAATACTACTACGAATACTTGCCCGGATACATTGATGACGATGGAAACCCGCAGGGGAAGGATGATCCTTCATATCACGTGTACAAGATAAGAAGGGGGGATACTCTGAGCAATGATTTCAGGAACTGGCCGGTAAATCAGGGTGCGTATCTTGATGAACAGAGGAAGCCGTTTCTGCCCGGAAGCCAGACGCTCTTTTACTCCATCACTGACGGCTATCCTGAATCCCATCTGCCGGATCCTGTAGGTACAATGCCGCTGAAAGCACAGATACAGGTTACTGTCTGGTGCTATCTTAGCGAGCCTCAGTCACCGCTCCGCAATGCAGTGTTCATGGAATTCAAGATCATTAACAGGAGCCCGAATGCCTGGAATGATGCTATCATTTCAATATGGTCAGATGCATGCAGTGACAATCATGTTGCCCTTGGTTGCGATACATTGAGAAAGATGAGCTTTGCATACATGAAGCCAAACACAACATACTTTGGAAATACGCCGCCGGCATTCGGATTCATACTATTGAAGGGGCCGGACAAATTTACCGGCAATACTTCAGACACGGTCTATTCGTTTGTTCCCGGCAGATCACAAAGGAGAATAAAGATCGGTTACAGGGAAGTGCCGTTTTCATCGTTCGGGCCGAGGACAAATTCGGACCCGGTCAACGGGGATCCGAGTGATTATCGTGAAGCATACCTCATCATGCAGGGGTTTAAACAATCCGGAATTCCATTCATAGACCCGATCATTGATCTGCCCACGAAATTTCCGTATTCGGGAGATCCGGAAACTGGAACCGGCTGGAATCAATTCACGGCAGAAAGTTATGCCAACAGGCGTTACAATATCAACTTCGGCTTCACCAATGTTAATCCCGGCGATACGCAGACTATAGTTGTTGCCAAACTTGTAAGCCGCGGCACAAGTAACCTGAACAGCGTGACAAGACTGAAGTCGGATGCAGATCAGATAATCAGCCTGTTCAATCAGAATCTAACCACAGTAAGCGTCAATCAGATCTCAGCGAACGTTCCCGTGAGCCTGAAACTTTTGCAGAACTATCCTAACCCTTTTAATCCTTCCACAAAGATACGCTTTGAAGTTCCGAGTGCTTCCGCAGGAAACACAAACAAAACTTCGCTCATTGTTTATGACGGGCTTGGGAGGGAAGTTGCAAAGCTTGTTGACGAGGAACTGACGGCAGGGATCTATGAAACCGAATTCAATGCCTCTCTGCAAGGTCAGCCGAACGGACTTGCTGGCGGCGTTTACTTCTGCAGGCTTACATCTGCCGGGACAACTGCAACGATAAAGCTCATGCTGATCAAGTGAGACCGCATTCCTGATCTGAATTGAACTTTAAAGATCTGCAGAAGCCTAAGCTCAAAAATCCTCAAAAGCATACGCTGCTAAAATGGAGGATCAGTTCAATGGTTTGAACATTACTGCCATTACTGCAAGGAGGCGATCGTTTATGTTCGGTATCGTGAGCAGGAACAGTCATTATTGAATTTCATTAATTCAATTCCCGCACTACATTTGCATCAAGCGAAGCCCCGGCATACATTTCCCCTTTCACATGATTCATGACATTGACCGCTTCACTTGACCGGGGCCGGAACAAATGCATAATTGAGTAAAACTCAAATAGAACAGTCATGAAAGTTCTGATTACTATTTTCGCGCTTGCTCTCGCCGGACAGGCAAACGGGCAAGCAAGCATCAGCTGGCTGCAGAACACTCCCGGAGCATCAATAGCTCTTGACAATTCCAACTGCGTGTTCACGATAAGAAGCATTAATATTCCCGGAGGAGACATCTACATCACAAAAAGGAATCCGGACGGCACACAGATCTGGGAAAGATTCTATGATCAGACAGATCCGCTGAAATTCGAAAAGGCGGTTTGCGTTGTGACCGACGCATCCGGAAACGCCATTGTAACCGGCAACCTCACATCTTCAAGCGCAACCACAACTCTTCCGCAGGGAACTGTGATGAAGTATGATCCGAACGGTAATATTCTGTGGAGAGTGGTTTACACATCATCCGCCGAACTCATGCAGATAACGAAGTGCCTTTGCGATGACGAGGGAAACATCTATCTGCTCGGATCATCACCGGGGAACAGTGCGGTTGCATCCGCCAAGGTGAGAAAATTATCTCCCGCCGGAGCAACGATCTGGAATTACTCGAACACGGCTGTACCGGGTAGTCCGGTGAATTTCAAGCTTGCGGATGACAACTGTATTTTGGTTTCCGCAAGATCGGGGAATACAGGACCAAACAGTTTCGCAAAGGTAAGTTCGGCAGGCATTGAGATATGGAACTATACAGTTCAGAACACATCAGCGGCGGGCGATATTGCGGGAGATGTATCGGGCAACTCATATCTGATCAACCGTGAGATAATATCCGCCATTCCCGGCAGTACACTAAGGAAGCTGAGTCCCGCAGGAACACTGCTCTGGCAAAGGACGGCCGTAATGTATGCCGGGCTTGTTGAAGCCGGTTCAGACGGCTTGCCGGTGATTGCCGGAAGCAGTATGACCAACACGGCAGGAACATCGCTTGCGAAGTTCGATGCGTCGGGAAATCAACTCTGGCTTTTGCAGGATGCTGACGGAAGCATCAACATTGTTCAGCAGGTGGAACTGCTGATCGATCCGCAGAACAATCCCCTGCTTGCAGGAAACACTCCCGGCAATATGGGAGTGTGCAAGGCAAATGCGAACGGAAGTTTTGCGTGGAGTATTGCAGTGCCTTCACCGGTTGCGGTCGTGATTCAGACTTCAGGATTCGAGCTCGGCAGTGACAACTGCGTTTACATAACAGGCGGAGCGACAGCGAAGATCAGGCAAACGGCCGCGTGCCCGTTGCCGCAGAATCTGAACACAAGTGACATTACCGCAACTTCGGCAAAGCTGAACTGGGGCCTTGTTGCGGGAGCGGTAAGATACGAAGTGCAGTACAGGTCAATGATCGCGCCTTCCGTCAACAGGCTTTGGGAGCGCGTCTTCGTCCCGGGAGACGTCAGCTTTGCTTTGATCAGCGGACTGAAATGCAACACATATTATCAGTGGAGAATGAGGGCGGTCTGCGACACGCTTGCACCAAGCCTGAATACCGGTTGGACAGCAACGCAGACATTCAGAACTTCTGCCTGTGTGAATGTTTCGGATAAGTTTGACAGCAGAGGTAACGGAGTTGTGGAAGACAGATCAGATGATGCGCAGGATCTGACTGCTGAATCAACCATTCTTGAAGACAATTATCCCAATCCGTTCAATCCGTCAACAGGCATCGGATACTCAATTGCAGAAGACGGTTTTGTGAAGCTGGAGGTGTTCAACACACTTGGACAGAGAGTATCTCTGCTTGTAAATGAATTCCGGCAAAAAGGATCATACAAGGTAACGTGGCACGGAACGGATGATAACGGCTCTGCACTTCCGGGAGGCATCTATTTTTACAAGCTGACAGCAGGTGGTTTTGTGAGTGTGAAGAAGATGGTTTTGAGCAAGTAGGCTTTATCACACATACGACGCTTATTCATGCATTCGCGGCTGTTTATTACCGTGAATGCATGATTTGCTTACATCAGAAATTCCAATGCTTCTGCAGTGATTTG
>CAZTQR010000019.1:6330-51342 GCA_964615795.1 uncultured Ignavibacteriaceae bacterium | reverse complement strand
GGAGCATTCGGCTGTTAACCGAAGGGTTGTAGGTTCGAGTCCTACCTGTCGAGCAATTTGACCCCGTAGCCTGAACTAATTATGGTTTGGCACGGGCTTTGTTAATGCCTGTAACAGGTATCTTCAATGGCGGGTATAGCTCAGTTGGTAGAGCGTCAGATTGTGGCTCTGAATGTCACGGGTTCGAGCCCCGTTACTCGCCCGCTAAATCAAAACACAACTCTATAACCTCTCTTTACAGATTTTACCCGGTCGGATTTTCAATAAGGTTCTGTCCTTGAAATACTCTGTCCGATTAGGTAGTTTAAATCCCATTAATTCAGTAAAAAAGCACGGGAACATTGACATCAGAACAGCCTAATACTTCTGAAGAAACCGAAGTAAAGGATGATCAGCTTGAGGTCCCGGAAGAGTTCAGAGACGAGATATCTGATGATGTCGAGAATCTGACCGAAGAGCAACTGCTTCAGCGCAAAGCAGACTTCGATTCCGAAGCAATGCCTCATATGGGCATCCTTCATGGCTATGCAGTGAAGATAACAGGCAATCAGCTTGATGCGGACGACCTTGTACAGGAGACTTTTCTGAGAGCTTTCAGATTTTTTGACAAGTTTGAAAAAGGAACCAATTGCAAAGCATGGCTGTTCCGTATCATGAAAAATTTGTTCATAAACAAGTACAGGAAGAACCAGAAAGAACCCGGAAAGGTTGACTACGCAGAGATAGAAAATTTCTTTGACACAATCAGGGCTGAAAGAGTAGACAGCTCGGACCTTCAGGAGAAAGTCTTTTCAAATCTCCTTGATGACGACGTAACCAGGGCTTTGAACTCGCTTCAGGATGACTTCAAAACTGTCGTGATCCTGTGCGACATTGAGGGACTGAGTTATGAAGAGATTGCAGAATTCATTCAATGTCCGATCGGAACTGTAAGAAGCCGGCTGCACAGAGGAAGAAAGATGCTTCAGCAAAAGCTCTACGATTATGCAAAGCAAAGAGGCTACGACGTTGAAAACAACCTTATCAAGTAAATCAAACAAAACCGTACTGTAAAAACTTTACTCACTTTCTGATGTCTGATTCAAATACCAGCAACCCTCGGGACACCCGTGATGATCAGGGTCCAAAAAAGAATTATGAACTGATCACCGCATACATAGACAATGAGATCCGCGATCCGCAAGAATTTAAGGAAACAGAGGACGGGATCAGAAACGACAACGATCTTCACAACAGATTCGTTTTCGAAAAGCTCACGAAGCAACGAGTAAGGGAGTCGGGAAAATACAGCGGTCCGCCTCTTTACCTGCAAAAAAAGATTGGCGAAGGAATTGATGAATATATAAAGAAGGCCTCCTCAAAGCAGTCAGCCAGAAATGTCACCGTTGAACGGAACCAACCCATCCAGCAGTCATTTTTCGACGAAAACAAACTAAGTCTCAAGCGAAATCTGTACATCGGAGTATCCGTTTTCGTTCTTTTGGTCGCAGGTATTCTGTACATAACCATGTTCAATAATTCCAGTCCGGTGCTTGCATCCAACGATATGGTGGCTGTATCAAGAGATGTATTCAACAAGATCATTGACGGCAAAGTCCCTCTTCAGATCAAGAGCAGTGATGCCAGAGTACTCGCAGATTCCATGAACAAATATCTGGATTTCAAGGTCTTCGTGCCCGATGTAAAAGACGCTCAGCTTATCGGAGGCACCTGCAATGAGATCAATGGTGAAAAGCTCGCTCACATCATTCACAAAAAGGGCAACGTATTCATATACACATTGCAGGGCAACAAGGATCATATCCTCAGTAAAGGTTCAAGGATCGTCTTATGCGAAGACTTTACTGACAAAGTGAATGACGGCAAAAACTGGTTCACATGCCTTAAAGAAAAGACATCATCCGCTGTCATTTGGTACAAAGACAATGTGATATGTTCGTCTGTTGCTCAGATGGACTCTGAAGACATAACAGCGGTACTAACCAATTACAGTAATCAAAACAAATAACGGGAAATAATGAAGAAGAACATTCTGTTCATCCTGCTTGCATTTTCTATAGTCACCCTTGGATGTGGCAAAGATACAGTGAAGCAGGCAGCCAACGAAAAGCAAAATGAAAAAAAGGAAGCAATCACCAAGAATCAATCCGGTGATGTCAACACAGCATCCAATAAGAACGATGACAACATCAAGCTATATAAGGTCGAAAAGGTAGAGAAGGCATCCAAGAAGAAGTCAGCACCAAATCTGATATGGACTGAAGGCGGAAAAGCGGCTTCACTGAAAGACCTGCAAGGCAAAGTTGTTATGGTCAATCTCTGGGCTACATGGTGCGGGCCATGCATTAAGGAAATGCCGGACCTCTCGAAAATTTCTCAGGAATTGCCGGCAGATAAATTCCAAATGCTGGGAGTAAACATATTTCAGCAGGAAGGAACAAAAAAGGTCGATGATTTTCTGAAGTCAAATCCGGTAGCATACCCTATCCTTGACGGTAATCAGGAGGTTGTGGATGCATTCGGAGAGTCCAACGGAGCAAAGATCGAAGCCGTCCCCACGACATTCATTCTCGATAAAGAAGGAAACATTGCGGAAGTTATTGTTGGCAGCAGAAAAAAGGAAGACTTCCTCAAAATGATCAACAAGTATATCAACTGAACCGATAACATAAACGAATTTGAACTCAAGAATTAAGATTCTTAATTCTTGAGTTTTTTGTTGAAGGACTGTTGCGAAAAAGCGAAAAGAGAATCTGCATATTCGGCTCCACAGGATCTATAGGCAGAAATACACTTGCCGTCATAGACAATCTCGTTTCAAACGGCAAAGACCTGAAGCTGCAATACCTCACTGCCGGGAAGAATGCAAGGCTTCTGTGCGAGCAGATCGAAAAATACCGTCCCGAAGCTGTGGTGATTGAGGATGAAGCTTCATACCACGAACTCAGAAACTGTATGAACGCAGGATCCACAGAAATACTCTGCGGTAATGACGAACTGTTGAACATTGCAGCAGGCGGTGATTATGACCTGGCTGTCAGTTCGGTATCAGGATTCTCCGGACTTGCGCCCACACTCAAAGCCCTGAAATCCGGAAAGAACGTTGCGCTTGCAAACAAGGAGACGCTTGTTTCAGCAGGACATTTGGTTGACAAGATCCTCTCTGCGAACGGAACCAGCATTTATCCGATTGACAGTGAACATTCAGCTATCCTTCAGTGCATTGCCGGAGAAGACAGAAACAGTATGAGCAAAGTTATATTGACGGCATCCGGCGGCCCATTCCTTTATTCCACCCGCGAAGAAATGGAAGCAGGTACGCCTGAAAGAGCATTGGAGCATCCTAACTGGCGTATGGGAAAGAAGATCACGATAGACTCCGCAACCATGATGAACAAAGGGCTTGAGGTAATTGAAGCAAAGTGGCTTTACGGACTGGAACTTGAACAAATAGAAGTGATCATTCACCCGCAGTCTATAGTTCATTCATTTGTTGAGTTTCACGACGGATCAGTGAAGGCCCAGCTTGGCGTACCTGACATGAAGATCCCCATACAGTATGCTCTCACTTATCCGGAAAGGATCTCATCCGACTTTCCGAGAATTGACTTTACAACTCTTTCGGGACTTCAGTTCCTGAACCCTGACCCGGATAAATTCAAATGCCTTTCGATTGCCTATGATGCAATGCGGAGCGGAGAAAGCTACCCTGCTGTGTTGAATTCTTCAAACGAGGCGGCTGTCAGGCTTTTTCTCGAAGGTAAGATCGGATTTCTGCAGATCCCTGACATCATCCGTCAGCAACTGGACGATCACGTGCCTGTAAATCTCGAAGAGCCGGAAGAAATAATCGAGCTTGACAGGAGAGTTAATGAGGATGTTGAAAGGCGCTTCAGGAACATTGAAGCATAGCGATGCATTGAAAAACATTTTTTACTCACATTACGTAATACAGTAACATGGAATTGATAAGCACGATATTTTACTTTCTGATAGTGATCGGCATACTCGTTTTCATCCACGAGTTCGGACACTTCATTGCCGCAAGGCTCACGGGTATGCGGGCGGAAGTATTTGCGCTGGGTATCGGCAACCGTTTGTTTGGTTACAACAAGGTCAACGGCTTTACATTCGGCAAGCTGAGCGAGGAAGTCGAGCTTGGAGACAATACGGATTACAGAATCTGCGCGTTTCCAATCGGCGGATATGTAAAGGTTGCAGGGATGATAGATGAAAGCATGGACAAGAATTTCATCGAGAAAGAGCCAATGCCTTATGAATACAGGGCAAAGCCGGTTTGGCAGAGGATGATTGTGATTACAGCGGGAGTCATAATGAACTTCCTTCTGGCATTTCTGATATTCTACGCACTTACTCTCATCAAGGGAAAGAACCTCACTGCCACAACTACGATCGGTTATATATCCAAAAACACCGCCGCCGCATCAAGTGATCTTAAGCCGGGTGATAAGATCCTTTCAATCAATAGTGCACCGGTTAACAGTTGGGAAGATGTTCAGGCCCAGATCTACTTTGAGAATCTTGGTGAAGGCCTTACATTTGCCGTGGACAGAAACGGCGAAAAGAAGGTCATTGACCTCAGCAAATCACAGGTCGGTGATCTTACTGAGCGCAATTTCGGAATATTGCCCGGCGAGACACTGCCGGAGATAAATGATGTTGTTTCCGGAAAGCCGGCGGAAGCCTGCGGACTGAAGAAGGGTGACATCATAAACGCTTTTGACGGCCAAACGATAACAAACCCGCAGCAGCTTACTGACCTTATCCGGGAAAATGCAGGAAAGGCAAAAGAGATTTCATGGACACGGGACGGAGCTGTGATGAATTGCTCGGTCACGCCTTCCTCTGCAGATTCAACGATCGGAATCATGCTTTCGGCCAAGTATGTAGGAAAAGTGGAAGAGATAAGGTACAACGCAATCACTGCAATTCCTAAAGCCGGGTACGACATGTACCATTTCGGCATAGAATTGTTTTTCAAAACGATCGGAAAGATCATTTCCGGCGATGTACCGTTCAAAAAGGCAATAGGCGGTCCTGTAAAGATCGCCCAGGCCTCTGCACAATCTGCAGAGGGTGGGATCTATTCCTTCCTTGGATTCCTCGCGCTTCTGTCGATCTCATTGGCAGTCATAAACATTCTGCCTTTCCCCGCTCTTGACGGAGGTCATTTTATGCTTCTTCTTTATGAGGGGATCGTCAGAAAGCCGGTACCCTACAAGGTGCAGATAATCTTACAGAATGTGGGCTTCGCGTTGCTGATCGCTTTCATGATCTTTGTGTTGTACAATGATATCATCTCCATCAAGTGAGTTCTGCGCTTTGAATCATAGTTTGTGGTTGAATGATATGATGCATTTGACTAACTTTGCACAGATTTTTTCAGCTTCGGAGGGGTGGGTGAGTGGCTGAAACCAACGGTTTGCTAAACCGTCGTAGGGATTAAACCCTACCGAGAGTTCGAATCTCTCCCCTTCCGCAGTTCATATCCCGGTTCTCAAAGAGCCGGGATTTTTTTTTTAAGTGACAATCAGTAACGAGCAGGGGCGATTAACTCCCGGAGTTAATCCTTGACCATAGTCAATCTACAGCAATTTCTGCAAAGGAGATCTATCCCTCCCGCAATGATTGACTCTTACAAAGATCATAAAAAAAAAGCCGCTTGCTGAGCGGCTTGAGTTAGTGTGATTTTGCTTTTCTTATTTTGCGAGCATTAACTTCCTTGTTTCCGTGAACTCTGCAGATCCTGATGAAAAAATAAATCTGCAAAAGTAAATTCCGCTGTTGAGTCCCGCACCCGAAATGCTGATCTTGCTGTAACCGCCATCGAGCGTGCCTTCAAAGACTCTGGAAACTTCCCTTCCTGATACGTCAAACAATACGGCAGTAAGCCTTCCGCCTTCGGGCAAGTCTAATGTAACAGTTGTTGAAGGATTGAACGGATTCGGGTAATTCTGAGAGACCCTGAACTTCAGCGGTACACCAATATTTATCTCTGTTGACAGCCTGTGATAAACGAAGTTGCCGTTATAGTCATATTGCTTCAGTCTGTACATGTAAGTACCTGACTCAAGATTCTTGTCACGGAATTTGTAATTGTGGACATTGCTGGAATTTCCAACTCCCATAAGCACTCCTACTGTTTCAAAGTTTGCTCCGGCGTTGAATTCGGTTTTCTTGTCAACCTTTACCCTTTGTATCTCGAACCTTTCGTTGTTGACTTCCCCGCCTGTTGACCAGTCAAGGATCACTTCGTTCTTGATCGTAGTTGCTACAAAGTCAGTCAGCTCCACCGGAAGCGGAGCAACCACTGAAATATTGCCGAAAAAGATTCCGATGCCGGATTCAACCTTGTAAATATAAGAGCCGGCGGCAACAAACTTTCTGAAAGCGGATGATTGCGGCTGAATCACAGCTTCATAGGGGTCTGTGCCTTCAGGTGAAGATGTTCCCAAATGTCCGGGGCCGCAGCTTACACGGACTGAAACATCAAGCATATTGAACCATCTGAGAGTATCGCCTGTATTGACCGAAACATCAGCCGGAGAAAGCCCGTTTTCCGTGATGAGCACATCCCTTGCATGCGCAAATGCCGAAGTGCAAAGAAGTACTATGACAAACAGAACTCTAAAATGAATTTTCATATTGCCCTGCTCTTTTAGTTCAGTTTTTGGATCGGTTCCGGGCAGCATACATCCATTGCTGGATCACTTACTGAGAATGAGTTTCCTGGTTTGCGACACTACTCCCATATTGCTGTTCCCGTAATCAAGCCTGTAGAAATAAACTCCTGAATTCAGTCCGGCGCCGCTGAATCTCGCAGAGTAAGAACCTGCACCAAGTCTGCTATTCACA
The DNA here is from genome assembly GCA_964615795.1 of uncultured Ignavibacteriaceae bacterium. Classification (GTDB taxonomy): domain Bacteria; phylum Bacteroidota; class Ignavibacteria; order Tepidaquicellales; family Tepidaquicellaceae; genus JADJAH01. The sequence continues at coordinate 44,466 of CAZTQR010000019.1, read as the reverse complement.
AGCGTCTGAACTTCTTTTCCGAGAGCATCATACACCTTCAAAGTAACATCACCCTGTTCAGGGATACTGAAGTTTATCTTTGTGTCAGGATTGAAAGGATTCGGATAGTTCTGACCAAGCGAAAAGTCTGAAGGCACTGAGCTCGACTGAGATACAACTCCCGTGATTATCGAACTCCAGCTTCTTGTAACCCTTATGCCGTCCAGCCTGAGGGTGGGAGCACGTGACGCAGTTCCCTGCCTCAATGCAATTCTGCCGAGATTGAACGCATCGCCTGAAGGATACGAAAGCGGCCCCACAGCAGGCGTTGGCTCTGTGGTCGGTATTGCTCCGCTGAACACAAAAAGGCTTACAAGATCATTGTTTGAACCTGCGACAAATGTGTATTTGAGTACAACAAGATACGTCGTATTCAAGGTATAACTTCCCGTGGTCCAAATGCCTGCTACTGTTGTATCCGTGGCCGCGCCTTTGGTTATTCCAAAGTCAATTCCGCTGCCGTTGGTACGGATATGCAATCTGCCTGAATAGAAAGTGGTGGAAGTTGATGGCAGGAATGCCATTACATAGTCACCTGCCTGTGCCGCAGAGACTGTTACCATTGCGGCCGCATAGAATGAATTAGAGCTGTCAACTGAAGAAAGTGACGTATATGCATCCTGTCCCGAAGCAGCCAGCGAGACGGCATTGCCTATGCCTGAGTTCGGATATCCTGTATATGTGAGTCCGGGCGTAGTGACGGTAAGTACATTTGTAGATCCTCCGCTGAAAGAGACCCATCCGTGAGCCCCAAGTGAATCGCCTGCGGGATAATCAAAATTCTCGTTGAGAAGGATCTGTGACGTGGCTGAATTGCCTGCAAACACAACCGTCAGCATCATTATGACTGCGGTAAGAACTCCTTTCATATTGCTTTATGCTCCTTTAGTTTTATTTTTGCTTCCGGTTCATATTAAAGAAAAAATACTTCTTTACCAATTCAAATTTCGGTAGTCGGACAAAAAAGGGGAGGCGGATATATATCCGCCTCCCCGAAAAACTTCGCAGTTCAGGAACCGATCCTGCAACTACGGAGTCACGCTGCCCACAAAGTTGAATGCGTTGTTGTCAGTAACTGCCGCATCCGAAGCATCTATAAACTCATCGCCGTTGAGGTCAGTGTTCAGATAACCGGAAGCAAAATTGCTGATATCGTTATCTATTGCCGAAGCGTCAGACGCATCAACAGTTCCGTCCTGATTGACATCACCATTGTATGTGACATATATGGCGCCCTTCAGCAACTGATTGTCACCGTAAGCCTTGTTCGCCGCATCCGTGAAATCGTATGAGAATCCGTTGTATTGAGTAAGCGCTTCACCGCCCGACCTGCTCCAAGTTGTCACACCGTTCCTGAATACCGGACTCTTTCTGTATCTGACATCCATGTAATAGTTACCCGATGTCACGTTGGCAAACTCAAATAATCCTCTCAGCGAAACCTTATCAACTACAGCAGTAGCAGAATCAACAATTGCATAAGGAGTCGTGTTGTTTCTCAGATAGATTGTAACAGAATCATTTACGTTGTGCTGACCTGTTCCTTCGTTATAAAGGCCCTGTACTGCAAGCTTCACATTAAGAACGGTGGTGAACCATGAAGTGGTTGCCAGTATTCCGTCAACGGTTACGCCCGCTCCCCTTGTAGATACTCCCTGTCTCAAAGCTATGCGGCCCAGACTGAATGCATCTCCTGACGTGAAGGCAATAGGACCGACTGTCGGTGCCGGCTCAGTCATCGGCAAGCCTGAAGAAAAAACAAACAGGCTCACTGCGTCATTGGATGCTCCCGGCCTGAACTCATACTTTGAAACAAGTAAGTAAGTTGTATTCAGGTTATAGCTGGAAGTGGTCCACATTGACGTGTTCAATGTATCCTGAGGGGAAGATTTTGCTATGCCGAAATTTATGCCGCCGGCGCCGTTGCTTCTGGCAAATACTCTGGCACTGTAAAATGTAGTTGATGTTCCCGGAAGAAATGCGAGGAAATAGTCCCCGCCATTTTGAACACTTGAAACGTTTACAAGAAAGAAGGCATATACCGCCTTTGCGTTAGATGAATCTGCAGACGATGTGAAAGGCGTATATGCATCCTGCCCGGTTGTTGTTAAAGTTGTGGCGTTTCCGATGCCTGACAAAGGATAACCGGCATACGACAATCCGGGTGATGTAACCAAAAGCCTGTTTGTAGCGCCTCCGCTGAAGGATGTCCAGCCGTGAGCTCCGAGAGAATCGCCAACCGGATAGTCAAAATTCTCTGCGAGCCTTTGCTGTGCTGAAACGCTTACGGCCATGCACAGCATGATGAAACCCAATAATGCTCTTTTCATTTTTGAGTGTTAAATTATTTTGGGATGTTTGGAAAAGTCTATGCAAAATAACCTAACTATTGAAAACTTACAATTGGCAGATTATTACTTTTGGGTTAAATGTGAGTGAGCGCGGGCAATAAAAAAGGCCGGACAAGCCGGCCTCTGATATAGATGTTGCGCAGATTCGGGTTACTTTACGAGCATCAGCCTCTTTACAGCAGAATAGCTTCCGGCTGAGAGCCTGTAAATGTAAGAACCACTGGGCAAATCCGATGCATTGAGGGTTACCGAGTTGTAGCCTGCATTTCTGTAACCGCTGACTATATTTCTGACAAGGCTGCCTTTCATATCAAACAGGTCCAGAGAAACTTCCCCGCCTGCCGGTACATCAAAGTTTATTACAGTTGACGGATTAAAAGGATTCGGAAAATTCTGATGAAGCGCATATTGTTCCGGCAATCCAATGATCACTTCCTGCGAAAGTTCAAAATATTCGAAGTTTCCGTTATAGTCCGTTTGCTTCAGTCTGTATGAGTAATTCCCGGTCTGAACCTGCCTGTCAGTGAATGAATACTCCCTGATGCCGTATGAAGTACCGCTCCCGGAAACGAAGCCGATTGCCGACCACTCACCGCCTGAAACTCTTCTCTCAACCTCAAAACCGTAGTTGTTCAGTTCTGAGGATGTTGACCAGTTCAGGCTGACAGTCCTGCCGTTGACACCTGCAGTGAAGGAGGCCAATTCTACGGGCAAAGCGGTTGTCCAGCCGGTAGCCACAAATATCTCATCCAGCAAAAGTGTTGGTGCTGTTGTTGCCAATCCCTGCCTTAACGCAAATCTTCCGATGTCGGCTACATCAGTGGTTGTCCCGGTAACCGGTCCAATAGTTGGTGACGGTTCGAAATTAGGCGGAGCGGAATCAAAGACAAAGAGACTCACTTCATCATCCGTTGTAGAGCCGGTCTTGAATTCATATTTGGCGCAAACGAGATAGTTGGTGGCCCGACTGTAAATTGAATCGCTCCATACTACTGCACCGCCCGAAATTGCATTCTTTGTTATTCCAAAGGCAAACGTATCGGTCTTTGTCACAGAGTTCCTGATGTAGATCCTGCATGTGTAATTTGTAGTGCTTGTGGACGGCAGTAACCCTACAAAGTAATCTCCCCCGCCTGCAACTAATCTTGCGGTGTCAACATTCACAATGAAGAATGCATACAGAGTTCCGGAGTTTACGATTGCAGAGAGCGGCTTGTATGCGTCCTGTCCCGTATTTCTGAGCTTTACGGAATTTCCCACTCCGGGCTGCTGATATCCGGGGAAATCAAGACCCGGCGCCGTAACAAGCAATCTGTTTGTTGCACCACCGCTGAAGCTTGTCCAGCCGTGAGCGCCGATCGAATCACCGGCCGCATAATCAAAACTCTCGGAGAGAATCTGTGCGTGTGCAACACTGCATGCGAAAATGAACACAACTGCGATAAATCTTTTCATGATATAGTTATTTAGTTTAGAAAAGAACCGAAGAAAAATTATTTCTGATTCTAACAAATTTCTAACAGCTGAAACTCAATGAAAAGAGCCGGATGCAGAAGCAACCGGCTCTCCATAATCAGATCATCAATTGCATATTACTTGACAACCATCATTTTTCTTACAGCTGAAAATTTCCCGTTGCCGGTTGTCAGTTTGTAGAAGTAGATACCGCTGGAAACTCCGGATGCATTGAATGATACCGTATGATATCCGGCATTCCTCACTTCATTTACAAGGGTTGCGATTTCCTTGCCCGACATGTCAAAGACCTTCAGACTTACAAATCCTTCATCAGGAAGGTCAAAGTTGATCCTTGTTTCCGGGTTAAAGGGATTCGGATAGTTTTGGCCGAGGCTGAACTCTTCCGGAAGACCGATCGTCACTTCTCCGGCAAGATCGTAATAAGTGAAGTTGCCGTTGAAGTCAATCTGCTTAAGCCTGTAGCTGTATGTACCGGAAGCAATGTTAATATCGGAATACTCATAGCTGTGCGGCTGAGATGTGGTTCCGTTTCCGCTGACAAATCCGATCTTCTGCCATGAGGCTGTTCCTGACAGGCTTCTTTCAACATCAAAACCGGAGTTGTTAAGCTCTGAAGAAGTTGACCATTTGAGTACTGCATTTCTTCCGCTGACAACTGCATTGAATGAAGCAAGCTCAACAGGCAACGGATTTACTGATGAATCACTTGCTACGGCGAAGTCAGAAAATGAAGTCAGACCGGATGCAGTAACCAGGGTGCCGTTCGTTGTTGTGCTTACTGCAACCCACGGACTGCCGATGCTTGTCCTCTTCACAATGTAAACTTTTGATATGTCATTGAGGAAGAGGAAGTTCGTCATATCGATGCTGATTGAATAAGTGGCGTAACCGTTGAAGTCGTTTCCGGAGTACGAAACTGTGTACCAGAAATCCGGCGAAACAATGTTTGGCGTGAATATGCTTCCGTCCGGAGCGGTTGCTGACGAGTTTGTGGCAATGCTCACATTCGAGTAGCTCGGAACGGTTCCGGTGTATTTGTGCTGAACGACTCTCAGTTCACCGCCTGAGGGATTTCCCGTAGTGCTCATATTTGTGCTCACAATCGGATTACAGCTGTAAGTTCCCGGAGAAGTGACCGCGCTGTTGCAGATCGTGCCTGCATCATACACAGTGAAGTCATCAAGCCACAGGTTATTTCCGTATCCGCTGACGCCTCTGATTGCAAGTATCACGCTGGATGCTCCTCCGTATTGGCTCAGGTCAATTGACTCCTGCCTCCAGTGGCTTGCCGATGACGGATTGTAGTTTACAGTTGAAGGCGGTTGAGTAGCCAGTGACGGATTTGACGATCTCGCCTTTCTGTAAGGGACAGGAGTATTTATGAACGTCGAGCCGCCGTTGGTTGATACGAGAACTATGAGCGAGTCATTTTCAGCCGATGTGTATGACCTGTGTGCAACATAGAAATGCACAACCGGCTTTGTAAGTGCGGAGAAATTGAACGACGGGGAGATCAGTGTGCCAGTGGTCCCGGCAATATAAGCAAAATTGTTGCTTACAATTGCCGTGTCGTTCAGTTTTCCTGATGGCCCCACAGCTGCAAAAGCAAAACTCCACAAGGGAGTGGTTTGGATCACGCTCCACCCGCTTACCGCACTGCCCGACTGGTAATAAGGATAGAATGTTACCTGGCCAAACAGCGCCCCTGTTCCAAGTGTGATTACCAGAAGCAAGGCTGTAATTACAGATTTCATGATATTGATTTTGATTTATGAAATTGATCTTGAGTTCTTCATTCATGCACTATCAGAATTGGGGGATTGTTGCCGGCAGATGATGCGTTTGCCCAAAGACTTGAATATCCTGACTTAGCTCCAAATGTACCTTCAATTAGGTTCAATGGCAATGCATCGCTCTGTAGTTTTGGGATGCGCCAAATTATGAATTATGATGCGCATTTCCAAATGACTTTTTTGTTGAGCATATATAAAACAAGAAGCCGTGAATGATGATCACTCACGGCTCCTGTTATAAGAAGAAATCCGAATTCAGTTACATGATGAACTCTTACTTGACGAGCATCATCTTTTTGGTATCTGTAAAGTTCTTTCCGCTTGCATCCACGCTCATTCTGTAGAAATAAACTCCGCTTGAAAGTCCGGATGCATTGAAGCTGATCGTATGGTAACCTGCCGGCATTGCTTCATTTATCAGCAATGCGACCTCCTTACCGGACATGTCAAATATCTTCAGACTTACCTTCCCGTCAAACGGCAGGTCATAGTTGATCTTTGTTGACGGATTGAACGGATTCGGATAATTCTGTGAAAGCGAGAACTTCTCCGGAACTCCGACATTCACTTCATTGCCAAGCATGTGATATTCGAAGTTTCCGTTGAAATCAACCTGTTTCAGCCTGTAGTTGTATTTGCCTGTGGAAACGGACCTCTCGGTAAAACTGTAGTTCTGCTGTGAAGTTGTGGTGCCGTGGCCCTCTACATATCCGACCTTCTTCCAGCTTTCCGAACCAGCCGAAGATCTTTCGACCTCAAATCCCGCGTTGTTGGTTTCCGTAACAGTTGACCAGTTAAGTGTTACGCTGTTTCCGTTTATGACCGACACAAACGACGCGAGTTCGACAGGCAGCGGCTGATCATTGCCGCCAAGCGCGAAGTCGCAGAAAGTTGTGAGCCCGAACGCAGCAAGTATGGTTCCGCTTCTTTGAGTGCTGAGGCATTCCCATGAAGATGTCATATCAGACCTCTTCATGATGTAAACCTTGTCAGGATTCGGAAGGGTCAGCCCGTCGAGGTGAATAAACAGATTGTAGTTCGAGTATCCTCTCCTGTCGTTTCCTGTGTAAGTCACCGTAAACCAGAATTTCCTGTACACTATGGCCGGCGTAAAGATCGAACCGTCGTTTGAAGTTGCCGTGGAATTCGGAGCGATGTTTACTGCGGCAACAGACGGAGGCACGATGTTCGAATACTGAATTACGGTTGCATCACCGCCGGTTGGGTTGTCGGTTTCATAACCGGAAACAACATTGATGTTGCCGCTTCCATGTGAATCTTCAAACGAGCCGATGCCCGCGACCTCTTCTTCCAACTTTGTTTCCGATCCGGGCGGATCGTTTCCTTCCCACGGAGGAGTCAGACCGATATCAGAAAATTCGAGCTGAAGCAATCCGTTGCAATTGTAAAATATTGCCGGCTGTGTGATCTCATCTACGCAGATCGTGCTTGCATCTGAAACTACAACGTTGTCTATCCATGCGTTGTTGCCGTAATCGCTCTTTGCCCTGAATCCGATTACGACATTGGCATTCCCGGCTACATTCGCCAGACTTATTGTTTCGCTTCTCCATTTGCCTGCCGAATCGGGGAAGAAATTAGTATTGGAGGGCCCCCTAGTGGCAAGCGACGGAACTGAAAGATTCGATTTGTTATAAACTGTTGATGCGCTGAAGAACGACATTCCGGCATCAGTTGAAACGAGCACCTCAATGGTATCATTTTCAGTCTGGAAGGTCCTGTAAGAGATGTAAAAATTCAGTACAGGATTTGCAAGCGCCGAAAGGTCAAACTCAGGTGAACGCAGTATCTCTCTTCTTCCTTCGTTATTGTTCGGACCGAAGAAATTGCATCTGGCGGCCGTATCATTTGCCTGCCCCGCCGGGTTTGTGCAGGTGCCAAGGATCCATAGAGGCGTGGAGCCGTTCGGCCCGTTTCTCTCAATCCTTGTAGTCCAGCCGGCAGGATTTGTAAATGTCTGAAGATACGGGTAGGTTGCAATTTTGTCTCCGACATTCACGATCACAGTAAAAGTGTCATTGATGGCCGATCCGTCTCCTGCAAGCGCTGTATAGATCTTCACGGTGTTTGGACCGGATGTAAGCGGAGTGAATGCGTATCCGCCTGTGAAACTGACGAGTTCATTTCCGTTCGGAAGGATCGGGCCGACGGTATTGACGGGTCCCACCGGCGCACCTCCGTTTACGGTGTAATAGACCGGAACAGCGTTCTGAGTATTGCTTCCGAAGTTTCTTACATTCGCTGAAAAATCATATCCCTTGCCTGCTGAGAAAACCCTTCCGTCAAGGAGGTTGGAAGCGGTAACTCCCATATCGTCAGGATATGGAGGGGCCCAGGAATAGATCTGTCCGTTAGCCGGCCTGTTGGTATTGGTCAGCGTCATAGTCGAAGCGTTTGTTGGGCCATTATTTGAAGCTCCCCAGTTGTTACCGGTCCTGGTCCTGAAATCGGCATTTGTTGCTCCTCTCAAACCTACCTGAGGATTGGCATTTGTTGTGGAGCTTACGAAATTTCCGTACAGAAAATCAATCTTGTTGATCGTCTCAAACAGTACGATCTGGAAGTTGAAATTGTCATTAGTACCGTTGCTGAACTTCTTGAAATTCTTGAACTGGATCGTGTGGATCCTTGAGCCAACGGAACCGGAAGTTTCACTTCTGATCTCACCGGAAGCTACCGAGAAAGTGAAGTTAGGGTTATTTGAAGTTGCATTCGCAGACATAGTGATGGTCTGAAGCCCGGTATCAAATGATACAATTGTTGTACCGGCTGGAATGCCTGTGCCTGTTATCACTTTGCCGACCGTAACTCCTGCAAAATTATTCACATTGGAAATTGTAGGACTGCCGGACTGCCTCGAACCTGTTGCCGAGAATACACCCTGTATATCTCTTGCAAGTGCCGCAACCGCTCCGTCATATCCTGCAGTTGATGCGATCGGATTGAAAAGATTGGCGGCCGGATCAGTTGCTCCGAATGTTATGAATCCGTTGGAACTTATGGTATATGCTGAATATGCAGTACCGTTAAATGTAAAACTGAACGGCAAGGACTGTGACGTGAATATCGTATCGTCAAGAGAAGCGCCGTTGCCTGCTGTAGCTGTTGAAACGCCGACAAGAGTTCCTCCGGTGATCTCGACATAAGTACCGCCGAACTGATTGAACGAGTACTGGTTCAATTGCGCACCCGCCAATGTCGTGAAGATCAACAATGACATTGCCGAAAAACTCAGTAAAAGCTTTTTCATAGCTGGTTGATTTTGTTTGTGAAATGAGATTTGAGAACGAAATATTGCGTTTGGGGTGAGTGCAGTTGATTCATATATGCATCAGAAATGCGAGCGAAATGAAACACTCGCAATGAACAACAATTGAAATTGCCCAATGTATTTCAGATGCCTCCTTCCTTGTATTTCGGTTGCCGCAATTTGAAATTGCCGAAAAGTAATCTATGTCTTACTGATCAGCGATCTAACGGCAAACAGGTTGTGAATGTCTTGTATATTTGTATACAAAATTACGCAAATCGGATTTCTTTGCAAACTGTAAATTCAATGACCGCAAAGAATTATTGCATCCCGAAAAAGATCCCGGCTCCCGAATCTTCTTTAACCAAAATCAAAAGAGCCGCAGGACAATTGCCCCACGGCTCTGATCATCAAATCTCTGAAGTTATTCTCTCAAATGGATCGCATTATTTCAGAAGCGTCATCTTCTTGGTTGATACATACTTTATTCCGTTTGCATCATAGCTCATGTTATAGAAGTACATTCCGCTTGTAAGCCCTGACGCATTGAAGCTGACGGTATGGTATCCGGCGGTCATTACCTGATCAACCAAACCTGCCACTTCCTTGCCGGTCATGTCAAACAGTTTCAGACTGACTTTGCCGTCATAGGGCAGTGAGAATGCAATGTTGGTTGAAGGGTTGAACGGATTCGGATAGTTCTGCATGAGATCGAATGTTCCGGGAACTCCTATGATCACTTCATTTCCAAGATTGTGATATGTGAAGTTTCCGTTGAAGTCGGTCTGCTTCAGTCTGTAACTGTAACTGCCTGATGCAAGAGCCCTGTCTGTAAATGAGTAGCTCTGCGATGACGTTGTGGTGCCGTTGCCTGAAACATTTCCGACCTTTGCCCACTCTGAACCGGTTGCCGACCTTTCAATATCGAATCCTGAATTGTTTGTTTCAGAACCTGTTGTCCAGTTTAGAGTTACGCTGTTGCCGTTAACAGAAGAGACAAAGGATGTCAGTTCTACGGGCAAAACCGTATTGTTCCACGACACATCAAGATAGATTCCGTCAAGAACACCGGCCGGGGCACCGGTTGCACTTCCCTGCCTTATGATAACTCTGCTCAGGTTTATCGCGTCTGCAGATGCCGCAGTTATTGGTCCGACAGTTGGTGCCGGCTCAACCATTGGCGGGGGTGACAGAGTGTCAAACACAAACAGGCTGACCTGATCGTCGTTCGCTCCGCCATTGAACTGATACTTTACAACAACGAGGTAGGTCTCGAAAAAATTGTAAACACCTGAAGTATAGTTTACAAGAGCTTCGTTTGCCTTAGTTATTCCAAACTGAAAGCCGGCGCCGCTTGACCTTGCGTAAACTCTGCCGTCAAATGCATTTCCGGTGGTGCTCATTGCAAAGAAGTAATCGCCCGTGGCCTGAGCAATGCTAAGGTTTACCATGAACGATGCATAAACCGTGCCCGAGGTCGGCCTTGAAACGATCGAAGAAGAATCGTCTTCACCCGAAGTGGTGAATCTGACCGCATCACCGATTCCGCTGCCAATGTAACCGGGATATGTAAGTCCGGGAGTAGTAGCAATAGGATTTGTTCCGCCTGCACTTGCGGCAAACCAGTTGCCTGTAGTGGTGATCGGAACTCCGACTCCGTACGGAAAGTCTTCGGAAAAGATCTGTGTCATTCCCTGATTTGAAATGCAAACAAGGGTTAGAAGCAATAGCAGTTTTTTCATGGCGTTGATTTGATTGGTTTGAAATGTGTGATGCAAAATACGGGTTATGCTCCACAATCAAAACATCAAATCGTGAAATCCGGAAAATTATTCCCACAAAAAAAAAGAGCCGCAGAGATATCCCCCGCGGCCCATTTTGGCTTTTCGGTCAAAAACCGAAACAGATTACTTCACGAGCATCATTTTCTTTGTATCAACAAAGTTCTTTCCGTTTGATTCAACATTGATCCTGTAGAAGTAAACACCGCTCGAGAGAGCTGAACCGTTGAAGTTTACCGAATGGTAACCCGCGGTCTTGATCTCGTTGACGAGCGTTGCAACTTCACGTCCGGACATGTCAAACAACTTCATGCTTACCTTTCCGTCAAATGGCAGATCATAGTTGATCATTGTTGACGGGTTGAAAGGATTCGGATAGTTCTGAGACATTGCGAACTTCTCCGGAACTCCGATATTAACTTCATTGCTGAGGTTATGATATGTGAAGTTTCCGTTGAAGTCAATCTGCTTCAGCCTGTAGTTGTACTTGCCGGAAGCAACTGCTCTGTCTGTGAATGAGTAGCTGTGCGGTGTGGAAGTTGTGCCGTTTCCGTTCACGCTTCCGACCTTTGTCCATTCACTTCCCGTTGATGACCTTTCAATGTCAAAGCCCGAGTTGTTTGTCTCAGTGGCTGTTGACCAGTTGAGAGTAACATCATTGCCGTTGACAAACGAAACAAACGAAGTCAGTTCGACAGGCAATGGTTCGTCACCGCCTATACCGAAATCACTGAATGTTCCCAGACCTGAGGCGATAAGGTAATTGCCTGAGACAGTTGTGTTAAGGCATACCCACTTACCTGTCGGATCTGTCCTCTTCATTACATAGAGGTTGGTCGGGTCTACAAAGACCAGTCCGTCAAGATAGATGGCAATGTTGTAATTGGCATAACCGGACTTGTCGTTTCCTGTGTAAGTTACTCTGAACCAGTAGTCATGATAGACATTGACAGGAGTGAAGATTGATCCTGACTGTGTTGTGGCCGTTGTGTTAGTTTCAATTGACTGTCCCGGATCATTTCCGAGATATGTTGAAACATAAGCATCACCGCCGCCGGGATTATCCGAGCCTTGTGCTGAAGCTACTCTGACATCACCTGATACTGACTCAATGTTACCGAAAGATTCTGTCTTGTCATCAGCCTTTATGGAAGATCCGTCAGCATTTGCGATACCTGACTTCGGCGGAAGCGGAAGAGTATTGAAGTCAACTCTTACCAGTGAATCGCATTGATATGGTCCCGGTGCTGTTACAACAGAGTTGCAGGTCCTGTCCGGATTGGAAACAATTACATTATCAATCCAAAGCCTGTTACCGAAATCGCTCTTGCCTCTGAAACCGATCACAACGTTGGCATTATTGGCAACGTTTGCAAGACTTACTGTCTCATGCCTCCACTGCCTCGAAGAATCCGGGAAATATGCGGCAGATTGTCCGGGTCTTGTGGCAAGCGAGGGAAGTGAAGATTCACCCTTGTTGTATGCTGTTGCAGCGGGGAAGAATGTGACACCACCGTCAGTGGACAGAACAACTTCAAGTGAGTCATCTTCACCGCCTGTAAACGTCCTGTATGCAGTGTAGAAGTTGAGAACCGGATTGCTTATTCCTGTAAGGTCCATTTCCGGCGACCTGAGAATTTCCCTTCTGAGTGCGCTTGCATTGTAGAAGTTAGCAGTTGCCGCAGTATCTCCAACTTTGCCGTCGGGGTTTACACAGATCCCAAGTCCCCAGATTGCAGTGGTGCCAACAGTATTTTCAATTACAATGGTCCAGTTCAGAGGGTTTGTAAATGTCTGAATGTGCGGGAACGATGCAATCTTTGCGTTAACCGTAAGATTTACGGTAAGTGTGTCGTTAGCTGCGTTTCCGTCACCTGTCAGAGCAGTATATGCCTTAATGACATAAGCTCCGGGTGTGAGCGGTGTGAACGCAAATCCGCCTGAGAAAACAACATTCTCGGTACCGTTTGTCGGAATCGGCCCAACTGTGTTAACCGGGCCAATAGGTGAACCGCCGTTTACCGTGTAGTAAACGGGTACCACATTCTGAGTATTTGTGCCGAAGTTCTTAGCTGTTGCGGTCAGATTGTATCCCTTTCCGGCAGAAATTATCTGTACGGGTGATGATCCGATCGTAACTGCCGTTACTCCCATATCGTCTCCGACCGGAGGAGCGGGCGGAGTCCAGATGAACGTAAGTCCGGACGGTGGAAGAACCGTACTGCTGATCGTACAGGTTGCTGTGTTGATTGCACCTGCTGTAGTTGCAGACCAGTTAGTAGTTGTGGTTCTGTTATTGAAATCAGTATTCAGCAAACCTCTCAGCCCGACCTGTCCGGTTGTTGTGGCGCTGTTCGCATGGTTTCCATAAACCACCTGCACAACATTCGTGCCTTCAAAAAGATTTATCTGGAATTCTTCGTAGTTTGAGTTGGCACCTGTGGAAAACGGCCTGAATCCTTTGAACTGAATTGTATGGACTCTGCTGCCGATTGATCCGGTTGTACTTCTTCTGATGCTCCCGCTTGCTACAAGCAGTGTTGAAGTTCCTGAAGCGGTTGCGGCGATGGAGATGTCGATTGTTCCCGCACCGGAATTCAATGCCGTAATGGTGGTACCTGCGGTAATTCCTGTCCCAGTAATAACTCTTCCGACTTCAAGTCCGACAAACTGTGCGGCCGGAACTGCCGTCAGGGTTGTGGATCCTATCGTTCTTGTTGCTGTAATCCCCCTTGTTCCGATTACATCTCTTCCGTATCCGGCGACTGCTCCGTCATATGCTGTGGTTCCGGAAACTGGCGTGTAGAGGGTGGCAGCGGGAGCAGTTGCACCGAACGTAATAAATCCGTTTGAGGAAATTGTGAAACTGCTGTAATTAGTTCCGTTAAAAGTGAAAGTGAACGGAAGTGCGTTTCCGGGGTAGATCACATCATCCACTGCGGCTGCAGCTGATGTACCGGTGGCGAATGCAACTGTTGTGTCTCCTGCTCCGATATCAGTATAAGTACCGGATGACTGGCTGAAAGTGTAAGTGTTCACCTGTGCTGAAATCATAGCCGGCACAGAAACTACCAACACAAAAAGCAACAAAGAAAATAGTTTTTTCATTTGTCCTTTGAATTTGATTAGTTTATTGATTGGATGCGGTGTCTTAAGTGAATGTAATTTTGCGCTTCCTTCAAACCGTAACAACCGCGTTTCACGGCTCAAAGGATTTTTATTGCGCTCCTCCTTTCGTTTCTGTTTAGCTTATGGGAATAGTGTAAAGTAGTTCATTATCTAACAAAAATCAACATTAAATTCAATTACATAACAAGTACTGCTCAGGGCCTGACAAGGCTGATGAAGTTCGACGCATTGTTGTCCACAAAGACAGCATCCGATCCGTCAACAATATCGTCATTGTTAAGGTCGGTAGTTACATAACCTGTAGCAAATGATGACACATCGTTATCAACACTGCTGAGGTCGGTCCCGTCCACCGAATAGTCCTGGTTCACATCACCGGAATAGAAGCTTGCCGCTCCGCCGATAAGAACCATATTGTTTCCGAATGCCTTGTTAAGCCCTGTCGAAAAGTTGTAAGTGACGGTTGCACCTGCAGTAGGAATATTTACGGATGCCGAGCTCCATGTTTCCACTGAGCTTCTGTGATTCACCACAAGATAATAGGATGCTCCCGGCCTGATGTTTGTCAGAAGGAATGTTCCGTTTCCTGAGTTGGAGATCATCTTTTTTCCGGCATCAACAGGTTCATACGGGAATGTGCTCTCACGAAGCTTCAGCAAGACGGTGTCACCCGTATTTGATGAAGGAAATAAATCCGGAGTGATTGCTTCCAGTGAACCGGTAAACTGCAGAGTGGCGGAAGAGCATGAGTAATAAAGCTTTCCGGCATCCGGCCCGAACTGAACAGACACCGGTGAAGCTGAAAGCAACGGCCCGCCTGTTGAAACAAACCCGTTGCCGGCATATCTGTAAATGCACTTTTGCCCCTGAGAAAGCGCAATACCGCATAAATGAGAAGGCAATGTTCCCGATAAGTATTTTGACCTGAATGAAGATCCAGTCCGGGATCCCGATGTGTCTGCATATTGAACAAGGATACGGCTGTTCTGAGATGAAAAGAAATCCATCAGATCAATAAGCACCTGAAAACTTACATAGTCGCCGGTGTTTCCGCCTGCAACGGAAGCCCTGTCGTAAGTTATGAGTATGAATGAATCATCAATCACCTTATAACTGAGCCTGTTCTGTGACATTGATATAACAGAATACGAAAGATCCATCCATAAAGGAAAAAGCGCCGGATTAGGAACTGACGATGTATCAGGATTCGGACTGCTCAGGTTAATGTTTGACTGTGTGAATCCGACTATTCCGTTGGTTCCGATAAAGATCGAATCGTATTCATTTCCCGCCATCACAGTGCTGGTCTGTTTTAAGATCCTGCCTATCCTGAAGTAGCCATTGTCTCCGTTCCCGGTAAGCAGTTCCGGCCTCACTATGTTGCTGTTCACAATGAGACTGATGCTGCCCGTCGTGTCTTTCCAGCAAAACTGTGGTTTTGCCGGAGCCCCGCTTCCTACCGAATTTGAATAGAAATAGCTTCCCCCAGAGCCGAAATTTATCTGCTGTGCAGTAAACAGAAGCGAAGCAGTATCGTTGAATCGGTTTGTGTCATTTGAAAGAGACGATATCGCCTTTGCAGAATAACTGCCGATTGCCGGAACAAATGTACTGTCAAATGTAACTGTTACGGTATCGCCGGGTGAAATTGACGAAATGGCTTTATTGCTGTTGTAATTAACAGGACCGGTAATACTCAGCCTTACGCTGATGCTGTTAAGAACATTTGAGCCAATGTTCGTGAACTTGCCTTTGGGAGCCAGGAGGCTTCCGTCCGCCGGAATAACAGCTGAAATGCCCGCCACCGATATTGCCTGCATATTGTTCGGGAAGATCACAGGCCTTTCCACAGTGAGGCTGTCAATACCTATGTAATCGCTGTTCACGCCTGAAGGGCCTCCGTTCACTACATTGTACCTGATCGCGTATCTCGCGCCGGGTGCTGAAGAAGGCGCTCTGAAGCCCTTTCTCATCCATGAACCGGTTGTATTGACCTTGAATTTTCCAAGTTCAGTCCATAATGCTTCGGGCACAGAATCTCCGGTCTGCGAGAACATTACCCTGACCGAATCGGGGAACCTTGAATTAAGTATTGACCTCGAAAAAAAATAAATGCTGTCACCGGACAGAGTGTTCAGTTTCGGAAGCACAAGCCAGTTGTCAATGTTATTGCTTGAAGTTACGGCATTGAAATTTGCGGCAACATAACCTGTCGAAGGGCCGTTGAGTGATGAGAATACGATCGAACTTCCCTGAAACCATGCCGCCGTTAAACCTTGCGGACCTGTTCCTCTGTAATAGACCTTATAGCCTCTTGTCTTCAGAGAAGTCGTATCATTTGCACCGTTAAAGTTGTCTGAGTAGAGAATTATGCTGGGAAGTGAATTTCCGGAATCAGATTCTGAAGGCACAGTACTTTTGTATGGAGTTCCGGATTCAAGCAGGAATGCCGGCAAACCGGACTCTCCCCTTCTCGAGTCTGTGGGAACATCAGAAAGCGTGTAGCCAAACAGAACCACTCCGAAAACAAACGGGAGCATCAGCCATTGCAGAACTGCAATTTCTCCGGAGATAAATTTCATTGGGATTTGTGAAACTGTTTAAGTTACAGGAATGGTAATGACGGTCGTATTTCGGAGACTTTTAGATTGTGAAATTTGGTTACGGCAAGTTATAAAATAGAACTAAAATAATAAACGGCATTGGCAGGAAATCTTATGTACCGATTTTGAAGCCATCAGCAAAATAAAAAAGATCCGCCGGCTAAAACCGGCGGATCCTTCAGAAAATATTGCGTATTGCTTACGGCCTTACTACGCCAACGAAATTGAACGCATTGTTTTCTACGTATGCGCCGTCAGTTGCATCAACAAAACCGTCGTTGTTGACGTCTGTTGATACATAGCCGCTTACGAAGTTAAACGCATCGTTGTCAACGGCACTGCCGTCTGATGCATCAACAAAGCCGTCCTGATTCACATCACCTCCGTAAATGCTTGCGGCACCTGCAACCACAACCATGTTGCTGCCAAATGCCTGGTTTACGTTGGTAGTGAAGTTGTAGTTTGTTACAGCATTTACAGTAACAGGTGCAGCGCTCCATGTTTCAATGGAGTTTCTGTGCTTAACAACAATGTAATATCCGGTACCAAGTGAAGCCTTTGTGAAATTCACAGTTGCCGAACCTGAATTGCTAAGAACTACTCTTGCGGCATCTTCAATCTCATAAGGAGCAGTTGCTCTTCTGAGAAGCACAGTAATTGTATCGCTTGAGTTTGAAGAAGGAGCCGGATCCGGCGTTATTGCTTCGAGAGAAGCAGTCAGGTTAAGAGTAGCTGCTGCGCAAGAAGAATTGAGCCTTGTTGCATCCGTGCCGAATTCAATCGCAATCGGGTTGGAGCCAAAGAGCGGTCCCGGAGGATTGGCCGGATAAGCGGCTCTGTAATATGCATTTGTTGTTCCGTCTGCGATCTGCAGTCCGACCAAGTGGGCATTCAGGAGGTCAGAGTTGTAATATGTAAGGAAGTCTGCTCCTGTATTTCCATTTGTGTTGTCAGCAAACTGAACAAGCATGTTTGAGTTATTTGGTGAACCCGGATCGAGGAGGTCAATAACTGCCTGCATGCTGACATATTCAGTTGTATCAGCGCCAAACGCCGGTGCTCTGTCGTAGGTTACGATAAGCTGATAACCGTTGATCTTGTAGCTCAGCCTGTTCGTCTGTCCGCCGGGGAGCTGAGAAGTGTAGTTAAGATCCATCCACATTGCATAGAATGTCGGCCTGTTGAGCGAATTGAGGGCCGGTGAGAATGAATTAAGCAAAGAGTGTGCTGCAAAGCTGATGAATCCGTTCGTCGCCACGAACACTGAATCATACTCAACGCCGCCCATTTTAACTTTCTTACCGGCAGGAAGTCTGAATTTCCAGTGGCCGTCGTCAAGTGAACCGTTGAAGTTTCCTAAGCTGGCCTGAACACTGTTTACAACGAGGCTGGTGCTTCCCGATGTATCTTTCCAGCAGAATTGCGGGCTGGAAGGTGCACCGGAACCAGGAACGTTGTTTGCGTATGAATAAGTACCGCTTGTTCCGTAGTTCGGGTTCAATGCGGTGAAGCTGGTCTTGAGTGTATCATTGTTCCTGTTTCCGTCTGTTGCGAGGCTTACAATTATCGTAACATTGTAAGTTCCCGGTGTCGGATTGAAAGTACTGTCGAATGTAACAGTGGTTGAAGCTCCGGATGAAATTGACGAAATTGTCTTGTTGCTTGTGTAAGCAACCGGGCCGGTGATCGAGTATCTCACAGGCACGTTTGTTTGTGAGGCCGAACCGATGTTAGTGAAAGTAGCCTTCGGAGCGATCGTTGAAGTCGGAAGCACTACACTGCCGGTCGGAGCAACGTTTGCCGAAGAGGCCATATCGTTCGCGATCGCAGCTCCTTCGATCGTAAGAGCGTCAATACCGATGAAGTTACTGTTGTTGCCGAGCGGACCGCCGTCAACTACGTTGTACCTGATTGCAAATCTTCCCGTTGCACCGGCTGAAGGAGCACCGTAAGCTCTGCGCTCCCATGTACCATCGTCCTTTACGAGGAATCTTCCAAGCTCAACCCATGAACCTTCCGGTGTCGTTGAACCTGCTGAAGAATACATTACCCTGATTGAATCCGGGAATGGGTTGGCAAGAGTTGAACGGCTGTAGAATACCAGTGAATCACCAGCGGCCACGTTGTTAGCAGGGGTAATGAGCCAGCTGTCAATATTATTTGCACTCGTTACTACGTTGTAGTTAGCCGCAACATAACCTGTAGTTGGACCATTGAATGCAGAGAACACAACGTCGTTGCCCTGAAACCATGTGGCTGTCAGTCCCTGTGGACCGGCTCCACGGTACCAAACAAAATAACCCCTCGTCTTCAATGAGGTGGTATCGTTGGCTCCGTCAAAATTGTCTGTGTAATACGGTGTTCCGTCTGTATCGTAGCCTCCGACCGGAAGACGGGGACCGTCCTGCTGGATCGGATTTATGGACTCATTGTTTCTTGAGTCCATCGGATTGCCTTTCTTGGGATCATCCTTCATTGTGTTGAAGCCTAATGCGACTCCGAGGACAATTAAGACAAGCCCAAAGATTGTAACTTTGGTTCTGCTCATTCCTTTTTTCTCCTGTTTGATTTTTGAGGGAAACAAATTTAGTCCGATACGCTCAAACAAGCAACACATTTAGACTCCGCAGTGCAGATGGGAGGGGTTAAACTGCATTTTCAATTAAAGAGGTCAGATGAGTTTACTGTATCAGATAGTCAGACTTTCACGAAATGAATTCCGGCTCGGTCTCCAGCAAGATCCCGAACGCATTCAGAACTTCCTTTTTCAGCATTTCAGACAGATTTCTTAATGCAGAACTGCTTCCTCCCCTGTTAACAAGCGCCAGACTGTGGCTGTTCGAGATCCCGACGCCGTTCGAAGTATATCCCTTTCGAAATCCCGTCTGTTCAATGAGCCACGCGGCAGGAATTTTCACCAGCCCGTTCTCAGCCCGGGCAGGTGCACTGTTTAACCCGGGATGTGATTCGCACAGAGAAGTGAATTTGTCTGCTTCCAGTACGGGATTTACAAAAAAGGAACCGCAGGATTTGGTATCCGGATCGGTATTATCAATTACCATTGACTTGCTCTTCCTTATACTCAGCACTTGTGATCTCAAAGCAGACAACTTACTTTTCCTGTCGAGTTTGTCAAATACGATCCCGCTGTTCCGAAGTGACTCTTTCAGGGATGAATATACAGGAGCCACTTCATTTGTTTTGGACAACTTAAATTCCACCGTTGAAATGAAAAATCTACCCTTGTCTTTAAATTTGAATCGGCTCGTTCGGTAACCGAAGCCGCATTCCGGGTTCCTAAAGGAAACAGGCTGAAAGGTCCTGAGGTCAACAGCGTTCACAATCTGTATCACATCACTTACTTCCTGCCCGTAGGCGCCGACGTTCTGGACCGGGGTAGCGCCCACTGTGCCCGGGATTCCGGACATGCACTCAATCCCACCAAGTGACAAACCGACCGCACGCTCCACAACTTCATCCCAAATCTCGCCCGAAGAGACTCTCAAATGAGCATAGTCATCTGACCCGATACATTCAAAGCCCTTAATCTCATTCCTTACCACCAGCCCGTCATAGCCCATGTCGCTGAATATAATGTTGCTTCCTCCGCCGAGTATGAAGAATTTCATCTTCTCCGAATGTGCATACTTTGTTGCTTCGACGAGTTCTTCGACATTGAACACTCTGTAGAAATACTTTGCCTCACCGCCAAGCCCGATGCTCGTAAGCTGCGAGAGCGGGAAGTCACTTTCAAAAAGTTCTTTCATCAAATGAGTTTGGCAAATATATGAATATGATTAACCCCAAGTAACGAATAAATCAGAATACAACATGTTGCGGATGCGCTCATTGCAATGCCGAAGAAATACCGGAATTTTAACTTTAAACTCAGACCGAATAGAGGTAAATTGAAATACTTCTACACAACTAACCACTACCACTACATATGAAGACGAAGAAAACGAAAACGAAATTTGTTACGGCAGACGAAGCAGTAAAAGTAATAAAATCAGGCGACAGTGTTTACCTTCATGCAAACTGTTCATTTCCCAAAACTCTTGTAGATGCAATGTGCCGAAGATATAAGGAACTGAAGAATGTGAAGATCCTGCAGCTGATGACGTTCCTCAATGCACCATTTGCTCTTCCCGAAATGGAAGGACATTTTCATCTGGTATCGCTGTTCACGGGACCGAATGTCAGAAAAGCAGTGAATGAAGGCAGAGCTGACTTTGTGCCTGTATTCCTTTCTGAAATACCATGGCTGATACAATCCAAGAAACTTCCGGTTGACGTTACCATGCTTCACCTTTCTCCGCCTGACGAGCACGGATACTGTTCATTTTCGATCAGCAACGAATGCGCCAAAACGGCGGCCGAAAACAGCAAGACCATAATCGCTCTCATAAATCCGAGAATGCCAAGGGTTCTTGGCGACAATTTCATACACATTGACAAGATCGACTATGCCGTTGAAATCAATGAGCCGATACCCGAACTGGTTTCAGACAAGGATGCAGGTGAGGACATTCACATATATGAGAGGATCGGGCAGTATATTTCAGACATGATTGAAAACGGCTCCACTCTTCAGATGGGCATCGGATTGATCCCCGACACAGTACTTCAGTTTCTGCATGAGAAAAAGAATCTTGGTATTCATACCGAAATGTTTTCAGACAACCTGATCGACCTTATTGATTCAGGAGTTGTAAACGGAGAGAAGAAAACTTTACTTCCCGGAAAGGTTGTCGCTTCATTCATTCTCGGCTCACAGAAAGTGTTTGACTATATGGACGATAACCCTGTGTTTGAGTTCAGGCCAACGCTTTTTGTAAATGACCCTTTCACGATCTCAAGGAACGACAAAATGATCTCGATCAATTCTGCACTTGAGGTGGACATCACAGGTCAGGTTTGCGCGGATTCAATCGGGCCAAGAAACTATTCGGGTTTCGGAGGTCAGGTTGACTTCATAAGGGGAGCCGCGAGAAGTGAAGGCGGCAAACCGATTATTGCATTCACATCCACTGCAAAGAACGGAACGATCTCAAGGATCACGCCATTCCTGAAGCCGGGCGCAGGCGTCACAACCACAAGGGGTGACGTTCACTACGTTGTGACCGAATACGGGGTAGCAGACCTTTACGGCAAGCCTGTCAGCGAGAGAGTGAAGAGTCTGATCAAGATAGCTCACCCGAATTTCAGGGACGAGCTGGAGAGGTATGCAAAGGAAGTGAAATTCTTACGTTAAGTATCAACAGCACACATTGAGATCCGGAGAAAAAGCTGTAGTATTGGTTAGCGGCGGAATGGACAGCGCACTTACCGCCGCTATTGCATTTGAAAAACATGGGTTACTTCTTCTCCATGCAAATTACGGACAACGCACCGAAAAGAGGGAGCTGAAAGCTTTCAGAGATATTGCCCGGCATTACAAAGCAAAGAAGACGCTTTTAGTTGATCTGTCCCATTTGAAAAGGATCGGCGCATCTTCGCTCACAGACAGGACAATAGAAGTAAGCAAGGCGGATCTGAAATCAAAGGAAGTGCCCACGAGCTATGTTCCTTTCAGGAATGCGAACCTGCTTGCATCGGCTGTGAGCTGGGCTGAAGCGGAAGGCGCAGGGAAGATATTCATCGGAGCTGTGGAAGAAGATTCAAGCGGGTATCCCGATTGCAGAAGGAGTTTCTTCGACTCGTATGAACTCATGATAAAGCTTGGCACCGGCAAAGGCACGAACATCAGGATCATCACTCCGATAATTAACTTAAGCAAGAAAGACATAGTGCGGAAGTCACTGCAGATGAAAGTGCCCCTGGAACTTACATGGTCCTGCTACAAATCATCTTCAAAGGCATGCGGGGAGTGCGACAGCTGTGCGCTGAGGTTAAGGGGATTCAGGCTTGCCGGAGCTGAAGACAGGATCCCTTATGCAAAGAGGCCTGTGTACTGAACGACTTCTGACAACTCCGGAACCGGCGCGGCAAAATGCAAATTAATCATCAAGAACAAACTCATTGGTCTATGAAGGATGAAAAAAATCCTCTGAAGTTTCTCAACATTGTAGCAGGCATTTTCCTGCTCGGATTTCTTCTCTACTGGATGAAGGAGTATCAGACCATCCTTCTCCCATTCTTTGTTTCGCTGATCATATTCTTTGTATTCCTGCCGGTCTATAATTTTCTGCTGAGCAAGAAAGTGCCGTCTGCAATTGCGGTGATAACCGTGCTGCTGATTGTTTTGGTTTTGACGAACACTATGAGCGTGTTCCTGTACGCAAGCGTGAACTCCTTTTCGCAGGAGTTTCCGACATACGAAAGGAAACTCATCGAAAAGATAGACTTACTCACTTCGGCACTTAACATTGAGAAGAGCGAGGTTGACAAGGTAACACAAAGCTTCAACATCAAAGACATGCTGATGCAGGGAAAGCTGACGGACACGATTACAGGCCTGCTTTCAGGGCTTACAGGCATGCTCGGAAACTTCATACTGATCCTCTTCTACCTGATCTTTCTGCTTTCTGAATCTTCAAGCATAAAGGAGAGGATGAAGCTTGCATTCAGCGAAGAACATTCAGACTCGATCGAGAAGACCTTCGGGGACATTGTTGATAATGTAAAGAACTACATTTCCGGCAAGACGCTTCTTGCGGCAATACAGTCCGTGGTAATTGGCACCGTGCTCTGGGCATTCGGAGTCGACTTCTACATTGTCTGGGCAATTCTTTTTTTCTTCACGGACTTCATTCCGAACATCGGTTCACTTGTCGCCACGGTCCTCGTTGCCCTGGTCATGCTTCTCCAGTTTGACAACGTATTCACTCCGATACTTCTTACGGTTCTTCTGATACTTATTCAAAACCTGAAAGGCAATGTGCTTGAGCCGAAGATAATAGGCAACAGACTGGACCTGAGTCCTCTGGTGCTTCTGCTCTCGCTTGTGTTCTTCGGTTACCTGTGGGGAATCACGGGAATGATACTGTCAGTTCCGATCATGGCAATTCTCAAGATCATACTGATGAACTTTCCGTCAACAAGGCCGTGGGGCATAATGATGAGCTATAATTTGACTTCAATAAAAGACAAATAACAAGTAAGTTAATCCAACTTCAATCTATTCAAACTAAACACACACCGAAGAAAATGAAAATCAGCAAGAAGCTTCAGGAATGGGTTGACGAATGTGAAAAGCTGTGCAAGCCGGACAAGGTAGTCTGGTGCGACGGATCGAAGGAGCAGCTTGATGAACTCGCCAATGAACTTATCAAAAAAGGAACTTTTCAAAAACTTAACGAAGCAAAAAGGCCAAACAGCTACTACGCAAAGTCTGATCCCAATGATGTGGCAAGGGTTGAAGACCGAACATACATTTGCTCAAAGAACAAGGAAGACGCGGGTCCCACAAACAACTGGATGGATCCCGCCGAGATGAAAAAGATACTTCACGGGCTTTTTGACGGTTGCATGAAGGGAAGGACAATGTATGTGATCCCTTACAGCATGGGTCCTCTCGGTTCAAACATTGCTCATATCGGAGTTGAGATCTCTGATTCTCCGTACGTTGTTCTTAACATGGCAATAATGACAAGGGTCGGAGCCAAAGTGCTGGATGTTTTGGGTGACGGAGAATTCGTGCCGTGCCTGCATTCGGTAGGTTATCCTCTTACCGATGGGAAGCAGGATGTAACCTGGCCGTGCAATGAGACCAAGTACATAGTACACTTTCCGGAGGAGAAGAGCATCTGGTCATACGGAAGCGGATACGGCGGCAATGCACTGCTCGGAAAGAAGTGCTTTGCACTCAGGATCGCATCCGTAATGGCAAGAGAACAGGGATGGCTTGCAGAACACATGCTCATAGTCGGCATCACATCTCCTGCCGGAGTGAAGAAATACATTGCGGCCGCATTTCCCAGTGCCTGCGGAAAGACGAACCTTGCAATGCTTACGCCGACATTGCCGGGATGGAAAGTTGAGACAGTGGGAGATGACATTGCATGGATGAAATTCGGAGAGGACGGAAGGCTTTACGCGATCAATCCCGAATACGGATTCTTCGGCGTGGCTCCGGGCACATCCGACAAGACCAATCCGAATGCAATGGCTTCAATGAAAAAGAATGCGATCTTCACAAACGTTGCACTAACGGATGACGGAGATGTATGGTGGGAAGGAATGACAGACGAGAAGCCGGCGCATCTTACTGACTGGCACGGAAATGACTGGACTCCCGCATCAGACAAACCTTCCTCTCACCCCAATTCAAGATTTACGGCTCCTGCGTCACAATGCCCTGTCATCGACCCTGACTGGGAGAATCCGAAAGGTGTGCCGATCTCCGCAATACTTTTCGGAGGAAGAAGAGCTACGACGGTTCCGCTCGTAACCGAATCTCTCAGCTGGCAGCACGGAGTATATCTCGGATCTGCCGTATCATCGGAAATGACCGCAGCTGCGGCGGGTACGGTAGGACAACTGAGACATGATCCGTTTGCGATGCTTCCGTTCTGCGGTTATCACATGGGCGATTATTTCGGACACTGGATGGAAGTGGGCAAGAAAGCAGATGCATCAAAACTGCCGAAGATATTCTATGTCAACTGGTTCAGGAAAGATGAGAACGGCAAGTTCATCTGGCCGGGATACGGAGACAACATCAGAGTCCTGAAATGGGTATTTGAGAGACTCGACGGCAGCGGCAAGGCTGATGACAAGCCATTCGGAAAGGTTCCGTCAAAGGGAGCCCTGGATGTGAGCGGACTAGGCATTCCGGAAGAAAAGCTTTCCGGCCTGTTTGACATTTCCAAAGAAGAAGGACTTGCAGAGGTGAATGAGATGAGGGAATATTACAAGAAATTCGGCGACAAGCTTCCGAAGGAACTTGTGACCGAACTCGACGAACTTGAGAAGAGATACAGCTCATAAAAGCGAACCGTAGAAATTCAATTATATACATTAAACAAAAAGCCCGTGAATTCAATCACGGGCTTTTGATTTTACATCTTGATCTTAGGATCAGGCCTTACTTCACAAGCATCATCTTTTTTGTGCCCACAAAGTTGCCCGATTCTATCCTGTAGAAATAAGTACCGCTCGGGAGAGATGAGGCATTGAACTTAACCTCATGAGTACCGGCATTTCTGATTTCATTAACAAGAGTTGCGACTTCCTTTCCGAGCACGCTGTAGATCTTGAGCGTCACAAGCTCCCTTGCGGGAATTGAGAATTTTATGCTTGTTTCAGGATTAAAGGGATTCGGGAAGTTCTGAGCAAGGCTGTAGTCGTTCGGATTCAGAGATACCGAACTTCCGTTGTTCACGCCTGTTATTACTCCGCCGTTTGCCCTAACCCAACCTACCGTTGCTTTAAGGACTTCACCGAAACCGCCAAGGAAGTACCTCGGATCCTGAAATACTGTTGCCACTACATATCCCGGCTGAATATTCCCGATCGCTGCGACTGTATCGGTTGCAGTATGGTTGGTATATCTGTAAAGCACAACCGATCCGCCTGAAACCACACTGCAGCCGTCAGGATAGTAACCTGTGCCCGGCGGAGTTGTCGTCATCGGTCGCTGATTGCCAACGTCAATGGCGATTCCTTCAGTGGCAGGATTAGTTGACTGACCATTATCAACCCTGTAAATGTACTTGCCGTAAGTTTCCGCAAACTCCAGGTCTCTTCCGCCGCTGCCGGATCTGCTGTAATTGTAAGCCTGATCCCCGCCGATGCTGATAAGAGAACGCTTGTCTGAGCCTGTTCCGGCATTGAGCCATGCTTTCAGCTGTGTTCTTGCAGTCGCACCAAGATATCTGACGTTTGCGGCATCAAAGCTTGTCTCAACCAGAATTACCGTTTTGTAAGCGGCAAGACTGTCGAGTGTCTTTGTTGTATCCATGATCTTTACCGTGTAACCGGAAACAAGTCCCGGCAGATACCTGTTCAGCGTGTCCCTGTCAGCCTTTCTCTTCGGCGTATCTGCAAGTGTGGAGTCATGCAAGAGTACGAGTGTCGTATTTCCGGGAGGAGGTCCGCCCGGCTGTCCGATAGTCCTCATTCCCCAGGACTTGTAAGTTGCCCAGTAGGTTTGTGCCGTTGTCCACGGACCTGTATTAGCCCAGGCATATCCGGGCCAGAGGGTTGTGTTTGCAGATTCATCGAACATTACGAACTTGTTTGCCTGCGAAGCAATTGAAGCATCATATTTGAGCCCGATGTAAACCGCACCGCTGTTCACAGTTGCACCTGCCAGCGAAGAAATATCGAACGAGAACCATGAGTACTGATTGAATACAAGCACCGGCCTTGCGATCTGATTAGGCAGTGTTCCGATAAGATTTCCGGGAGCTCCGCCGGCACCAGTGGAATCGTAGATCACAACATCAAACTTCAGTGAGTCTGTGCCCGTTGCCAGTCTTGTCATAGCAACACACAGCTTGGTGTACTTCCACGGGTAGGAATTCGGCCTGAACTTCATGACAAGCCTTCCGTCCGTAACCGTTGCATTCCATCCGCCGCCGTTCTCAAGCGAGCCGTCGTCATGCTTTTCCTGTCCTGTTCCCGCACAGCTGTCACCAATTGCAAACGGCATAGCCGGAGGATTGGACAACAGCGAAGCCCTGAATTCCTCCGTGTTCCTGAGTTCAGTCGAAGGCTGGTCCTGGTAATCATAACCGTAGAAAGTCATGACAACAGTCATCACAGTTGCAAGAGAAAGCAATAGTGTTTTACTTTTCATTAAATTGATTTTTAGGTTTAGAGATTTTTTGCAAGCTATTGATAATGAATTCAATAAGCAACAATATAGATTCCAATATTTGATATGCAACAAAAAGGGCGCAACCTGTGCGCCCCTGGCTATTCAATGCACTATGTGAGTAGGTGGATTACTTCACCAAAACCATTCTCTTTGTCTCGCTGAATCCATTGTCTGAAGTCAGATTGTAGAAATAAGCCCCGCTCGCGGCATTGTTTCCATATGCATCCTTGCCGTTCCAGACAATATTGTATTTACCTGCAAGCTGTACTGTATTAACAAGTGTTCTAACTTCCCTGCCCTGTGAATTGTAAATTGTCAGTTTCATCTTTGACATTTCCGGGACGTAATAACTTATTCTTGTTTCCGGATTGAAAGGATTGGGATAGTTCTGTTCGAGCGTGAAGCCTTCCGGAACAACGCTCTCTCCGGAATTCACATTCACAAGGTCGCTTCTGTTGAATCTGTAAACGACATTGTTTGCAGCGCAAAGATAAAGCTCATTGTTCTGGTCAGTTCCGAAAGAGTAAACGGAAGACGGCGCGCTTGCAATAAGTGAATCACCAGTCACTACTCCGCCTTCATACTTAAGCCTCCATACTTTTCTGCTGCAGTAATCTGCATAGATGTACTGTCCTGTAAGCTCGGGCCTTCGCTGTCCGCGGTAAACGAAGCCGCCCGTGATCGAACATTCCGACCCGATATTCTGATACACTTTGACCGGGAATGTGTAGTTGGTTATCGCACCGCATCCGGAAGTGTTGTACGTTGCATTTCCTTCGTAGCATCTCCAGCCGTAGTTCTTTCCGACTTCAAGCAGGTCAACTTCTTCCCACGCATCCTGGCCAACATCTCCGCACCATATCAAACCTGTAGTTGCATCGAGACTGATCCTCCAAGGATTCCTCATTCCAACGGTGAATATTTCCGGCCTGCCCCCGCCCTGTGCGAACGGATTTGTCGGAGGTATGCTGTAATTGTTTCCGCCTGAAGCAGAATCAACATTGATCCGCAGAACCTTGCCGAGGAGCTCATTCACATTCTGAGCTCTGTTGCCGGGGTCGCCTCCGCTTCCGCCGTCACCCATTCCGATGTGTAGGTATCCGTCAAGTCCGAAGAAGACAATTCCGCCGTTGTGGTTCGAATACGGCTGAGCAATGGTCAGAAGTACGAGTTCGCTCAGAGAGTCTGCTTTGTTCGGGTCATTTGTGCTTCTTGAAAACCTTGAAACTATGGTTGCACCATCACCTGCCCGGGTATAATCAACGTAGAAGTAACCGTTTGCGGAATAGTTCGGATGAAATGCCAGTCCAAGCAATCCTCTTTCACTCCCGTTAATGGTCTTGTTTGATATATCAAGAAAGACTCTGGAATCTGTTGTGTTTGAATCGTTCGGCAGAACCTTGATCGCACCCGTCTTCTCAACAACAAACACGCGGTTTGAACCGTCATTGGCATGCGTCACATATAGCGGCGAAGAGAATGAAACGTTTGGAAATGCATTAACAAACTCGAAGGGCTGAGCCTGAAGAGATGAAAATGAGAATGCAATGAAAAGAGCAATCAGAAATCTTTTGCTGAATAATGACATTTTAATTTAGGTTATTTGGCAAAGTGAACATGCCTTAAAGACAAATAATTTCTCAGCGGCACGAAAAGTTTTGTCAAAATATGCAAAGTGAATTTGAAGGACAATATAAAGAGTAAAGCCAAAGGCAACTCTTAAACCGTACGGCATTAATAAGCAGTAAACAAGCAAGCGGAGTATCCGTTAACAAACTTCCTCATGATTCTGCGGAATTTGATTATCAATTTCTTAAAGCATTTTTTATATTGCGCAAACTTTAACACCATATCAAGATGAACCCAAGGCACATATTAGTATTTGCTGTTACTTTGATCTTGTCAGCAAGCCTGATCTCATGCGGAAGTAAAGATGAGAGCAAAGTGCAGGTAAAGAAGACCGAAACGAAACCAATCTCAATAAAGCAATTTGACACACCTCCCGGGGCCGATCCGTCAGTGTCTGCAGAGCAGGGCGGAAACGGTTTCACAGGCGAGGGATGGACAACAGCAACCGAGTATAACGTGCTTGGAAGTTCGAAGGCGGTGAAGGGCGGTTCGATCACATGGTCCATTCCGGATTTTCCGGCAACTCTCAGATGCTACGGCAAGGATGAGAACTCCTATTATACAAGGATGGCGCAGTCACTGATGTACGAATCAATGCTGGATTCTGATCCGGTCACACAGGACTTCACTCCAAGACTGGCAACGCACTGGCAGATCTCTGAAGATAAGAAAGAGTTCCGGTTCAGGATCAATCCGAATGCAAGATGGGCGGACGGTAAACCGGTAATTGCAGATGATTACGTAGCTACATTCAATCTTTTGCTGGATCCGGGCTTGCTGACAGGCGGGGCGGAATACTACAATGAGAATTTCGAAAAGCCGGTGGCTGAAAGCAAATACATTGTATCCATAAAGGCAAAGAAGGTCGGATGGATATATTTCTCATCAGCGGCGGGGATAAGGATGCTTCCGGCACACTTGCTGCAGGGCTTAACTGCAAAAGATTATCTGGAAAAATTCAACTATGATCCGATGCCGGGCAGCGGACCTTATTACATCAAGAAGGATGACGTTGAAAAGGGCCGAAACATAACCATGAGGAGGAGGAGCGATTACTGGGGAGAGAGTGAAAAATTTGCAAAGGGTATGTATAACTTTGACGTAATTAAGACTGAGGTGGTTCAGGACGAAACATTGCAGTTTGAGAAATTCAAGAAAGGCGAGATCGATGTATATGCAGTCAGCAGAGCACAGTGGTGGGCAGAGAAGACCGACTTTGACGAAGTGAAGCGCGGCGTGATCCAAAAGAGGAAGATCTACAATCAGAATCCCGGAGGTACATCAGGATTAGCTCTTAACATGAGGAAACCTCCTTTTGATGACATCAGGGTAAGGAAGGCATTTGCAATGCTTTATGACAGGAAGAAGTTCAACGATAAGCTTTTTTACAATTCATACACACCGCTGAAGTCATTCTTCTCCGGAACACCTTATGAGAATCCGAACAATCCTCTTGTAAATTTCAACCTCGACAGCGCAATTCTTCTCCTTGAGGAAGCTGGCTGGAAAGACAAGAATGCAGAAGGATACAGAATGAAGGACGGAAAGATATTTGAAATGGAACTTACATACACTCAGCCAAGCCAGGAAAGGTATCTTACAATATTCCAGGAAGACCTTAAGAAAGCCGGAGTGAAGCTGAATCTCAAGCAAATTGACGGAACCACACAGTTCAAGATCGGCAACGAAAGAAACTTCAGCATGATAATGGCGGCATGGGGCGGACAGAATCCGCCAAGCCTTGAATTCAACGTAATCTCAAAGACAGCTGACGATCCGAACAGCACAAACTGGTCAGGCATAAAGAACCCAAGGATTGACGAACTCGCAAAGCTTTACAATACAACTTTCGACAAGAAGGAAAGAGTGAAGCAGGTAAGAGAAGTTGACAGCATAATCATTTCGATGCAGCCGTATGTTCTCGGCTGGTATGCAGACTACACGAGACTGCTTTTCCACAACAAGTTCGGATATCCGAAGTGGTATGTTTCCAGATTCGATGATTATTACGGGGGCTCAGAGCCTGCGATCTTTGCATTCTGGTGGATCGATGCCCAGAAGTATGCGGCTTACGAAGAAGCCGTTAAGGACAAGAGCAAACAGCTTCCTGTCGGTGAAGTGGAAGAGAAGTTCTGGGTTGACGTGAAGAAGCGCGAAGAAGCGGGCGAGGTAGCAATCATCACAGACTAATCGCGGATGACGACCTATTTCCTAAGAAGATTTCTGCTGATAATTCCGACCTTTCTCGGAATCACCCTGATCACATTCATGATACTCCAGTTCGTGCCCGGCGGGCCTCTTGAAATGGAGATCATGAAGATAAGAATGGGAGGCAGAGGCGGAACCGGTGAAAGCGGCTCAACCACCGGCGGCACAACACAGAACATTCCGCAATCTGCGATTGACGAGCTGAAGAAGTTTTACGGATTCGACAAGCCTCTTCATGAAAGATACCTGATATGGATAGGGAATCTTCTTAAGTTTGACCTGGGAAAGTCTTATGTATATGCCGAACCGGTCTGGGATGTGATCAAATCCAGATTTCCCGTTTCAATCTACTTTGGGCTCATAGGATTTCTGCTGACTTATCTAGTGTGCGTGCCTCTCGGAGTGTACAAGGCAGTCAAGAACGGCTCGCCTTTTGACTTCCTTACATCGGCGCTGGTATTTATCGGCTACTCAATACCCGGTTTTGCTTTCGGCGCACTGATGCTTGTACTTTTCGGCGGCGGAAGTTTCTGGGATGTGTTTCCTTTGGGCGGTTTCAGGTCTGAAGACTGGGAAAGCCTTTCGGCATGGGGAAAGATCACTGATCAGGTGCATCATACAATCCTTCCGGTCGCCAGCTATATGATCGGCAGTTTTGCCACTCTCACTATTCTTACCAAGAATTCAGTCATAGAGAATCTGAGTCAGGACTACATAAGAACAGCTTATTCGAAGGGCCTGTCTGAGAAGAGAGTGATATTCGGACACGCGTTGAGGAACTCTCTCATTCCCATAGCAACGGGACTCGGACACGCCGTATCGCTTGTGCTTGCCGGAAGCCTTCTGATAGAAAGAGTTTTCAACATCAACGGAATCGGTTTGCTCGGTTACGAATCAATTGTTCAGAGAGACTACCCGGTGACAATGGGAATACTTGTGATTTCGAGCCTGCTGTTGCTTCTCGGAAATATAATATCAGACATGATCTATGCGATCGTTGATCCAAGAATAAGATTCAAATAGGGCGGATGGCAGAAGAGACAGAGAAGACAAACAAACCCGCAGTTTCCACTTCCATCTTTAAGAAGAGGTGGAGGAAATTCAAGACGCTCAAGAGAGGCTATTATTCTTTTCTCACAATAGTTGCGCTCTATCTGTTATCGTTCATACTTCCAATGTTCATCGGCAGAGATGCCCTTATCGTAAGTTATAACGGAGATATTCATTTTCCGATCTTCAAGTATTATTCGGCAGAATCCTTAGGGCAGGATATTCAGGGAGAGGCAAACTACAGATTGCTGAAAAAGCAGTATCAGGAAGAGGGCAAAGGCAACTGGGTTCTGATGCCCTTGTACCCTTACGGCCCTAATGAGAATCTACTCAATGAGCTTGAAGGAAATCCGCCGCATCCACCCTCACTTCAGCACTGGGCAGGCACAGATGACAGAGGCAGAGACGTTTTTGCAAGACTGGCTTACGGCTTCAACATCGGCTTATCATTTTCAATCATAGTCACATTCTTTGCCTACTTCATGGGTGTTTCTATCGGAGCGACACTTGGGTTCTTCGGAGGCAAGGTTGATTTCTTCGGACTCAGACTGATAGAAATATGGAGCACTCTTCCGTTCCTGTATGTGATAATCATCATCAGTTCGATAATACAGCCAAATTTCATATTGCTGGTTTTCATTCTTATGCTTTTCGGATGGATCGGAATTTCCTATTACATAAGAGGCGAGTTTTACAGAGAGAAGGCGCGGGATTATGTTTCTGCCGGAGTATCAATGGGAGCGAAGAACAGGACACTGATATTCAAACACATTTTGCCTAATTCTCTGACACCCGTTATTTCATATGCTCCGTTCGCAATTGTTGCAAACATATTCTCACTTGTGTCACTCGACTTCCTCGGATTCGGCTTGCCTCCTCCCACACCGAGCTGGGGACAATTAATGCAGCAGGGCCTGAGCAACATCGAAAACTGGTGGCTTATTGCAACTCCCCTGCTGGCTTTGTTTCTTACTTTGTTATCAATAACATTCATTGGAGAAGCCATTAGGGAGGCATTCGATCCGAAAGTTTATTCAAGACTAAGATGACGGAGAAGAAGAAGCTTTTTGAGATAAAGAACCTGAGGACGTACTTCTTTGTGGAAGCGACGGACAAGCAGATATCTGAAGACGATATCGGGCATGACAAAGTGCTGGATAAACTTTACGCATCAGACAGTTATCTGAAAGGAAAGGTGCCTGCCAAGGCCGTTGACGATGTTTCATTTGATATTTACGAAGGAGAAGTGCTCGGAATCGTTGGTGAATCCGGTTCCGGAAAGTCGGTAACGGCATATTCGATAACCCGCCTGATACCTGATCCTCCCGGAAAGATAGTTGCGGGCGAAGTTCTGTATCAGGGCAAAGACCTCCTGAAGCTCAGCTATGAGGATATGCAGGAGATCAGGGGGAAGGACATTTCAATGATATTTCAGGAACCGATGACCTCGCTTAACCCTGTCATGAAAATAGGAAATCAGCTGACAGAGGTGATACTGAACCACGAGAATATTTCGAAAGAGCAGGCATTTGCAAAAGGTGTTGAGATGCTGAAGCTGGTGGGAATTCCGGCACCGGAAAAGAGGATGAAGGATTATCCGCATCAGTTCAGCGGCGGGATGAGGCAAAGAGTGATGATTGCAATGGCGCTTGCATGCAATCCCGCGCTGCTTATTGCCGATGAACCGACAACAGCGCTTGACGTTACAATACAGGCACAGATACTTGAGCTGATGCTCAAGCTGAAGGATGAAAGAAAAGAAGCCGCGATACTGCTTATCACACATAATCTAGGAGTGGTTGCAGAGACTTGCCACAGAGTGATCGTTATGTACGGAGGAAAGATACAGGAGGTAGGGAAAGTAGACGACATATTCGGCAGACCTCTGCATCCGTACACGTCGGGACTGCTTGAATCACTTCCTGACCCTGAAACTCCAAAGGAAACTCTGAAGGCAATACCCGGGATGATACCTCATATACTTGAACTTCCAAAAGGATGCAAGTTTTGCACAAGATGCGTAAAGGCATTTGACAAGTGCTATGAAACTGAACCTGCACTGAGAGAGCTTGAGCCCGAACACTTTGCCCGCTGTCACCTGTTTGACGACCCCGAATACATAAAGTCACTGAAGCATGAGCATGAAGCCTGAGAACATACTGGAAGTCAGGGATCTTAAGGTCAAATTTCCCGTTACCGGCGGATTGCTTCTGAGAAAAGTTGCAGAGGTGAAAGCGGTTGACGGCGTTGACCTTGAACTGAAGAGAGGTGAAACGCTGGGACTTGTGGGTGAATCCGGCTGCGGGAAGTCAACGATCGGAAAGGCAGTTATCAACATACTGAAATTCTCCTCTCCGGATGTCGACATCACAGGAGAAGTCTGGGTTAGAACCGACGAAGGTGAAATTGACTTCCTGAAACTGAGCCGCCACGAAATGAGGAAGCACAGAGGTTACATACAGATGATCTTTCAGGATCCATATTCTTCGCTGAACGCAAGACTCACCGTAGGCCAGATAATTGAGGAGCCGATGCTTTATCATACAGACTTCAGCAAAAGTCAGCGGCTTGACCGTGTTGCGTGGCTGCTTGAAAAGGTAGGGCTTCAGGCGGAACAGTCGAAGAGATATCCACATGAATTTTCAGGCGGACAGAGGCAAAGGATTGGAATTGCGAGAGCGCTTTCAACGAATCCGAAGATAATTGTAGCCGACGAGCCCGTATCCGCACTGGACGTTTCCATTCAGGCGCAGGTCATAAACCTGCTTCAGGAACTTCAGGGAGAATTTGACCTGAGCATACTGTTTGTTGCGCATGACCTGTCAGTGGTTGAGCACATCAGTTCGAGAATAGCTGTAATGTATCTGGGAAACATAGTTGAACTTGGCCCCGGGAAGGAGATCTATCACAATCCGGTCCATCCTTACAGTAAGGCGTTACTGTCGGCAGTACCGGTACCTAATCCTAAGAAAAAGAAGAAGGACCGGACAATACTCACCGGAGACGTGCCAACACCGATGAACAAGCCAAGCGGTTGCGGATTCAGGACAAGGTGTCCGATTGCGCGGGCTGAGTGTGCACAAGCGGCGCCGCCGCTTGAGGCAAAGTCCGAAGGACATTTCGCGGCTTGCCCGTATGTAACAGCAGCTGAAGCGGTATCATGATCCGGCCTTACGGCCGTATGATGCGATGATGACCGAATGAAGTCCGCCCCGGACAGAGAACTCCCCTTTCACCTCCATCCATTTCGGCTTCAGGGCTGAGACAAGATCATCAAGGATCCTGTTCGTCACATTCTCATAGAAGATGCCTTCATTCCTGTATGCCTGCAAGTAGAACTTCAGAGACTTCAACTCCACACATTTCTTATCTGCAATATATGAAATCGTGATTATGCCGAAGTCAGGCTGTCCGGTTTTCGGGCAGACCGACGTGAACTCATTTGCAGTATGAACGATCAGATAATTTCTGCCCGGGAAAGAATTGTCAAAAGTCTCGAGCAGGCGTGTCTTTGAATTGTCTGTAGCGGATGGTTTGAATTTTTTCATGCGGGCAAGTTAGGCAAAGCGGGACAAATGGGAAATGCACAAAGTGTGCGGGGCGCCCCGAAGGGGCGCAGGCGGAGGCGCTGAGCAACAGGGCTTCGCCCTGTAATGAAACAACTAAGCGAAATTTTTTCACAAACCCCGAAATTTATTTTTGCCCGTCAGGAATAGTATTCTGATCTTTGTATGGTTAGACATCAAAGCCCGGCAATTGACCGGGTGATTCACAATTCAAATCCTTGATTGTTATGGGCCTCTCTCTTGTCAAGATCTGCATTCATATGATCTTCAGCACTCTCAACCGGGTACCTTTCATAAATGAAGACATAGAAAATGAACTATACGATGATCTGAGAACAGAATGTACCAAGCTGGATTCAGAAGTCTATGCCGTTGGCGGATACTTTGACCATGTGCACTTGCTGTGTACACTTCCAAAGAAGATAGCACTGATAAAATTCATGGAGGATATCAAAAAGAATACATCGTCAAGCACCAAGAAATTCGGTTCGTACTTTGAGCACTTCTACTGGCATGACGGATATACCGCAGTATCTGTCTGTCCATCAAAGCTCAGAAAGAATATTCAATACATCGAGAATCAGAAGGATATACACAGATATCTCCCATACAAGGATGAGTTGAAGATGATACTGAAAGAGAACGGCCTTGAGTATGATGAAAGGTATCTCTGGAGATGAAGACGGAATGACGGTGATGCTCCGTGTTCCTGTTTCGGGGCGAAGCCCCTTTCAGCACCGCGCCCCTTCGGGGCGCCCCTTTTCCCTAAATTCTTTCTCCATCAATTGATAAATTGTCCGAAAATCTTACTGAATGACCAAACCTCACCATGCTCATAAGCGCGTCCTCATAACGGGCGCGGCAGGATTTCTCGGTTCACATCTCTGCGACAGGTTCATAAAGGAAGGTTGCCACGTTATCGGCATGGACAACCTCATTACCGGCAATATGCATAATATCGAACACCTCTTCCCTCTCAAGGAATTTGAATTCTATTTTCATGACGTTACGAAGTTCGTGCATGTTCCGGGCAAACTCGATTACATTCTGCACTTTGCATCACCGGCTTCACCCATTGATTATCTTAAGATCCCCATTCAGACCCTGAAGGTGGGCTCGCTGGGCACTCATAATCTTCTCGGGCTGGCCAAGGAAAAGAAAGCCCGATTCTTGATCGCTTCCACTTCGGAAATTTACGGCGACCCTATGGTTCATCCTCAGAATGAGGAATACTGGGGAAATGTCAATCCGATCGGTCCAAGAGGCGTTTATGACGAGGCAAAAAGATTCATGGAAGCCATTACAATGGCATATCACACTTATCACGGACTCGACACCCGGATCGTTAGGATCTTCAACACATACGGGCCGCGAATGCGGCTCAACGACGGGCGGGCGTTGCCCGCCTTCTTCAGCCAGGCCATCAAGGGTGAAGATATCACAGTTTTCGGAGACGGCTCTCAGACCCGCTCCTTCTGCTACGTTGACGATCTTATTGGCGGGATCTACAGACTTCTGATGAGCGATTACGTCTATCCCGTGAATATCGGCAATCCGGACGAGATCACAATAAAAGAATTCGCGGAAGAAATTATTAAGCTAACTGGCACCGATCAGAAGATCGCCTACAAGCCGCTCCCCAAAGATGATCCCAAACAGCGCCAGCCCGATATAACAAAGGCAAAGGACATTCTCGGATGGCAGCCAAAGGTTTCAAGAGCCGAAGGACTCAGAATCACTTATGAGTATTTCAAAGAAGCGCTCAGGCAGGGTAAAGCGATCCATTGATCACTCAATCACAGCATACATGATGATTCAATTCTGTTTCCGGTCCGCATTATTCAGCGGCCTGTTCACTGCATTCATGTGTGCATTGTGCTTTCTGCCCTCATTGATCCAGGCACAGTGGAGCTTCTCCGGAAATCTGCAGAACAAAAGCATAAATTCCCTGTTATGCCACGGCGATACTGTGTATTCAGCTACAGGCGGAGCAGGGTTCTTCTACTCCTCCGATAACGGCGCTGACTGGCATCAGGAGAACTCGGGTCTTGGACAGAACCTGAATGCAAATGAAATTACTCTTTCCAACGGCAATTTGTTTCTCTCCACAGTTTCCGGCGGTGTCTTCATGGCTGTACCTCCGGGAGGCAACTGGGTCAGCACGGGCCCCGGCATTACCCAGAGCAATGTGCCTGCCCTCATTAGCGATTCCTCTGCAGTCTATGCAGGTTGTATTCTGGCCGGTGTGTTCCGTTCAACAAATCTCGGACAAACCTGGACAAGATTTGCTCTCGGCGAAGGAGACCTGCTCTACAGCCTGCATAAGAATGAGCAGGGGTTTTTCATCGGACTTGCCGGCGGCGGTTATCGTTCAACTAATAACGGAGTGAACTGGTCTTCAATATCATCAGGACTTCTCAATGCAAACGTTCATTCACTCGACTCCAAGTCAGGGTTACTTTTTGCCGGAAC
>CAZTQR010000019.1:0-6230 GCA_964615795.1 uncultured Ignavibacteriaceae bacterium | reverse complement strand
CAGGGCAATGTGTGGAAGATCCCGATTCAGTCTGTTCCGGTGTCTGTTACTGCAGGAAGTGAAATGATTGTTCCGGAAACTCCTGAGCTGAGTGTTTACCCGAATCCCTTCAATCCTTCAGCCAATATCCGCTTCATCCTGCCGGCAGAAGGTTTTGTAACTTTGACTTTGTATGATATGCAGGGTAAGGAAAAGAAGACTTTCCTTAATGAATACCGGAGCTCAGGGATCCATGAAGTTCAGTTCAACTCGAAGGAACTTGCGGCGGGAGTTTACTTCTGTAAGCTTACGCATAATTCAAACAGCTATACTCAGCGGATCGTCCTGGTAAAATGAAGAGATCTCAGTTTTCGTCTCAGGTTATTTTTTCAAGAGGAAGATATGCTGAAATCCGTAATCCATCTGTCCCGGGCATCGGTCACAACGGATCATTCATTTTCTGATGAGTACGGGGAAAGGTTTGTAAGAATTTCCGTTTGGCCGATGCTGATTACCCGGAAACATCAGACAAAGAAGAATTCTTTCTCAATATTTTCAAAGCTCTTGGCATTCAGGTCTTTGTCCGAAACGATGGGATCGTCAACCTTCCAGTCTATTCCGAGAGTCCTGTCATTGTAAATGATCCCGCGCTCGCTTTGCTTGTCATATCTTGCCGTGCATTTGTAAGAAAATATCGCCTCGTCGGAAAGTACTGAAAAGCCGTGTGCGAATCCCGGTGGTATCCATATCTGTCTGTGATTTTCTCCGCTGAGCTCAACTGAAAAGTGACGTCCGAAGGTCGGTGACCCGAAGCGTATGTCAACAGCCACA
This sequence comes from uncultured Ignavibacteriaceae bacterium, assembly GCA_964615795.1. GTDB lineage: Bacteria > Bacteroidota > Ignavibacteria > Tepidaquicellales > Tepidaquicellaceae > JADJAH01. The sequence goes on along the minus strand of CAZTQR010000019.1, from coordinate 5,420 downwards.
TCAAGCACTTTGCCGGTTATTGCCTGGCAAAGCTTTCCCTGTGCAAACTCGCCTGCCTGATAATGAAGTCCCCGCAATGTGTTCTTTGAGGATTTGGAAATGTTGTCCTGCACGAAATCAGCCTTGATGCCGATGTCAGCATACTTGTCACGGCTGAATGATTCAAAAAAGAATCCCCTGCTGTCAGAAAAGATATCCGGCTCTATCACAAGCAGGCCGGGGATGAAAGTCTTTTCAAATTTCATCAGCTTTCCTTGAGAATCTTTTCCAGATAAGTCCTGTACAGCGATCTTGGGATGTTGCTTATCAGAGTTTCAAACTCTGCTTTATCAATGAATCCTCTGCTGAAGGCGATCTCCTCAATACAGGCAACTTTCAGCCCCTGCCTGTCTTCGATCACTCCGAAGAAATTGGATGCGGCAAGAAGCGATTCCGGTGTTCCCGTATCAAGCCATGCAACGCCTCTCCCGATTTTCTCAACATTCAGCTTTCCCTTGCTCAGGTAAACGTTGTTGACGTCTGTTATTTCAAGCTCACCTCTTGCGGAAGGCTTTATGTTGCGTGAGATCTCCACCACTTCATTGTCATACATGTACAGCCCGGGAACTGCGTAGTTCGACTTCGGCTGTTTCGGCTTCTCCTCAATGGATATTGCTTTGCCGTTCTGGTCAAATTCCACAATGCCGTAACGTTCGGGGTCGTTGACGCGATAACCGAATATCGTTGCTCCGGTTTTGTTCTGAAGAGCCCGGTATATGAAATCAAGATTGCCGTAAAAAATATTGTCCCCGAGTATGAGAGTGACTCCGTCACTGCCTATGAACTCCGAGCCGATAATGAACGACTCGGCAATTCCGTTTGGCGCCGCCTGTACGGCATATTCAATGTTCAGGCCCAGGTCCTTCCCGTCCTCAAACAGCTTCCTGTAATGAGGTATAGTCTCATCATTTGAGATAATGAGTATGTCCCGTATATCTGCAAGCATAAGGATTGACAACGGATAGTAGATCAGGGGTTTGTCGTAGATCAGGGTAAGTTGCTTGCTGTAAACCTTTGAGACCGGATAAAGCCTTGAACCGGCCCCCCCGGCAAGTATGATGCCTTTCAATTTGAGTGATTGATTAGTCGGTTTGTAAGAGAAGGAATTTATCCGTTTGGAAGAAGAATTTAAATGATAAAGTAAACGGGAGAATCAAGATTGACTCTCCCGTTAAAGCATGATCGGATACACGGCTCTCTTCTGCTAAGGAGCGATCACATAGTGGTAGGTCCTGTTATTATCGCCAATCAGGAAGTCTATTCCGTCAACAATGTTATCGCCGTTCAGATCTTCCGGTATTCCGGAACCGGAAGTAAAATTGTAAGCAAGATTATCTATTGAAGACAGGTCAGTTCCGTCAATTATGCCATCCTGATTCACATCTCCGCTCCACATACAATATTTACTTCCTTTAAGTTTGAGATTGTTCCCGTAAGCCTGGATTGCATCAACTGTAAAGTCATACGAAAACAGTCCTCCCTGAGTAAGGACAACTCCGCCGGCTTTGCTCCAGGTTTCAAGTGTGTTGAAGTGCCTGACCTTAAGATAGTAAGTTCCAGTGGGTGCGCTCATAAAATTGAACCTTCCTGTAAATGTGACAGAATCAATTACGGCTGAAGCTGAATCAACGATTGTATTTGGAGAATTTACTTCAGCAAGGTATACCCGGACAGGATCCTTCCTGTTCATCAGGTTGAAAAGATTATTGTACATTCCTTCCATAAGTACTCTTACGTCAAGAGCGATTCCGCTAAGTACATTACCTCCAATTATTGAGTGAGTCGAAGGTGTTGTAATTTCTGTAGTGAAGCTTTCAACGTATGCGAAGACTTTTGTTACGGGATTGGACAGCGGCGAATTTCTCCATTCAAGATCAAGGGGAACGTTGTTGAATGAAGTCCCAATGTTCCTCAGCCTTACCTGACAAATCAGAGATCCGCCGGGGCTGTTGCCAGTCATAATATATCCGTTACCCGCTCCGGGAAATGTACCTGTTGCAAGCCGCAGCTGTGAGCCGCTCACTTGCGGTCCGCGAGGAATCATTGATGCGGGAAGATCAGAGTTGCCGACTATTTTGAACTCCAGGCCCGTCGAAGTGATACCCGTGTTGAAGTTGAACATATACTGGCCACCGGCATACTCAAATGCAGTAGGGGGATTCGTATGTTCAACATATATATCGAACTTTATCATGTCGTGAAGAGTCAGGGAATCACCGAGTGTGAAGTTCTTTGCGTACAGGTTGTATGTGGGGTTTTGGCTGTATGCTACTCCGGTGAATAGTATCAATGTTAAGATGAAGATGTGTGTTTTCATTGCCTTCCCTTTTTATTCAAAAATAGTTTACACTTTTCGTAAATGAAATGGCGTATATCACTCCCCGCAATCGCAACATATTCAGCTTTCCCCGCATTAATCATTTGAACTCAAGTTCCAATCCGCTATTTTTGCTCAAAAATCACTATGAGAATTCTGTTACTGCTTGCGGTACTTGCGGTCTTCTTCGGAAAGGACCTGAAAGCCGATCCCGCTAAGTATTCAAAATCAGATATTAGAAGCCTGGCAAATGTATTTGTAAACTCCACTGACATTGAGAACCCTGTTTTCGCGGATGTTGACAACGACGGAGACTTCGATATACTCAGGTTCACCAAAAAAGGATTTGTGGAATTTCACAAGAATGTTTCTGATAATCTCTCGCCTTCTTTTGTTCTGGAGGATCCGAAGTTTGACGATTACGAGATTCATTCGCTCTTCGGTACAGGCCTGCCTTTTCCTTCTTTCCTCGCAGACTGTGACGGCGACGGAGATAAGGATTTTTTTGCAGTAACAGGAAAGATAACTTCAGCAGGCTCGAATGTGGAACTTGTGGAGAATCAGTTCGAGGTCACACAGGAGCTTCTGATTACCATAATTCTTGTTCTCGGGATAATTGCTTTGCTGATCTTTATTCTGTGACCCTGCGTAGGTCATGTGCTGGCAGTCTTTCTTTTTCATAACAAGCGGGAGTAATTCAGCGGTAGAATGCAAGCTTCCCAAGCTTGACGTCGCGGGTTCGATCCCCGTCTCCCGCTCTTCGAGATCTTCGTAACTTCGCATCGGATTCCTTTGATGAATATTTGAGGGAAGTCGTATCTGCATTTGTTCATAACTTCCCTTTTGTCTTAAGCTCACGTGCAAAGTTGTTGTGCCGTGAATGATCTAATTTGTGACACTTCTGATCCGTCTCACAGTAAACCCCGGAATCAGCAGTTGCTCACTAAGTTTCCGCAGGTTTTAAAATTTTTTGACGTATGAACAGGGATTATTATATCATAGACTTCGACAGTACTTTTATAAGCGTGGAAGCGCTTGATGAGCTTGCATCTATTGCTCTCCGCAAGAACAGGGAGAAGGAAGAGATCCTTAACAGATTCAGGGAAATCACTGAAAATGCAATGTCCGGAAAGATCTCCTTTGGCGAATCTCTTGCAATGAGACTCAAAATGCTTTCCGCCGGCAAAGATGACATTGAAAAGACTGTACGGCTTATCACCAGAAAGATCTCGCGTTCCGTGCTCAGGAACAAAACCTTCTTCAGAAAATTCAGCGACAGCATCATTATTGTATCCGGCGGGTTCAGAGAGATAATTCTTCCTGTTACCCGGAAATTCGGAATTCCTGACAGGAATGTTTATGCCAACTCTTTCACATTCGACAGATCAGGACGCATAACGGGCTTTGACAGGAAGAACATACTTGCTCATACAAACGGAAAGATAAGGCAGATAAAAGCTCTCAAACTCAAGGGAAACATTAATGTCATCGGAGACGGCTATACTGATTATGAGCTCAAGAAGGCGGGCATCGCTCACAGGTTCTTTGCATTCACGGAGAATATTGAGCGAAGTATTGTTGCCGAAAATGCCGACCATGTTGCGCCGAGCATTGACGAGATCCTTTATGTAAGCAAGCTCCCCATGGCAATCTCTTATCCGAAGAACCGTATCAATGTCCTTTTGCTTGAGAACGTACATAAGGATGCGGCTCAGATCTTCAGAGATGAGGGATACTCAGTGCAGACGATGGATAAGAGCCCTCCTCCGGATGTACTTGCAGATCTGATCCGAGATGTATCTGTGATCGGCATAAGATCAAAGACGAATATTTCAAAAGAGGTCCTCTCCGGATCCAAAAGACTTCTCGCAGTTGGAGCATTCTGCATCGGTACAAATCAGATTGACCTTGCGGAGTGCCAGATGAAGGGGATCCCCGTCTTCAATGCACCGTTCAGCAATACCCGAAGCGTTGTGGAGCTCGCGCTCGGCGAGATCATCATGCTGATGCGCAGGATCTTTGATAAGAGCATGAATCTCCACAAAGGGATCTGGGACAAGTCTGCCGCAAGCAGTTACGAGATACGCGGGAAAAAGATCGGCATAATCGGATACGGGAAGATCGGTTCACAGCTTTCAGTTCTTGCCGAGGACCTTGGAATGGAAGTTTACTTTTACGACATCGTGGACAGGCTTGCGCTTGGAAATGCAAGGAAGTGCGAGACTTTGCCTGAGCTTCTCAGGAAGTCAGATATTGTGACTCTTCATATTGACGGCCGCAGGGAGAACACAAATTTCATTGATGAAAGGGCATTCGGATATATGAAGAACGGCGTGATATTCTTAAACCTGAGCCGCGGTCACGTAGTTGACATTGAAGCGCTTGCAAGGAATATCAGAAGCGGCAAGGTAAGAGGAGCTTCGGTGGATGTGTTTCCGCACGAACCTGCCGGCAATGAGAAGGATTTCATGTCCCCTCTTAAAGACCTTCCTAATGTGATCCTGACACCCCATATAGGAGGCAGTACGGAAGAAGCGCAGAAGGACATAGGCAACTTCGTTCCGCGAAAGATCATTGAGTTCATAAACAGCGGAAATACTTTTCACAGCGTCAATTTCCCCGAACTGCAGCTCCCGAAACTTCAGAATGCTCACAGGCTGATTCACATTCATGAAAATGTTCCGGGAATTCTTGCACAGATCAACAATGTCCTCGCAGGACACAACATCAACATAACCGGTCAGTATCTTAAGACAAACGAAAGGATCGGATATGTTATTACTGACATCAGCAAGAAGTACAATCCGCAGGTGATCAGCGACATGAAGCAGATACCCAATACTATTAAGTTCAGGATTCTGTACTGATGAGGAAGATCTACTTCACACCCGGGCCTACGGAGCTTTACCCTGTGGTGCATGATGCTGTCAAAGATGCGTTAAACAACCATGTATGCTCCATAAACCACCGAAGCAGTGAGTTCATTGAAATTTACAGAACTGCCGACAGCGCTCTCCGGGAGCTTATGGGCATCCCTGAAGGGCACAGGATACTTTTTCTTTCA
>CAZTQR010000018.1:0-52332 GCA_964615795.1 uncultured Ignavibacteriaceae bacterium | reverse complement strand
GGACAACGAACTCGGGGCTTAACTGGATACAGCAGATCTCCGGGACATTCGAACTTCTTCACTGCGCAAACTTCGCAAACTCATCTGCCGGCTGGATCACAGGGTTCAGCGGCAGGATAATTTCAACTTCAAATTCAGGAGCAAACTGGACACAGCAGTCAACAGGCACGGGCGTGTTCATACGTTCCGTTGACTTTGCCGGCCCTAACCACGGATTTGCCGCAGGTGACGGCGGGACAATTCTTTCAACTTCGAACGGAGGACTCAACTGGAATGCAAACAACAGCGGCGCATTTTCTCACTTCTACTCCGTATGCACCCTCAATCCGCTTACAGCATGGGCTGTGGGCGAAAACGGAACTCTGAGAAGAACCACAACCGGGGGAATTGAGCCGAAAACTCTCGGACTCAGATGCCTGATTGAAGGAATGTATGATCCGTTAAATGACTCTCTTGTGAGCGACTCCGTACAGGTGACCGTACGGCAATCGTTCTTTCCATTCAATCCCGTTGACACATCCCGCTCCGTCACCGATGCACAGGGCAACTGCGTATTCGGATTCTTAAATGTAAGCAACGGCGTTCCGTATTATCTTGAAGTGAGACACAGAAATTCCGTCAACACATGGAGTGCGAATGCTGTCTCCTTCATCTCCGGCACTCTCAGTTACAACTTCACCGATGACTCTTCAAAGACATACGGAAACAATGTCATTCTTAAAGGCGCAAGGTACTGTATATACTCCGGTGATATAAACAAAGACGGAATAATTGATGCGACTGATGCGGGACTGGTTGATAACGATGCGGCGGCGTTTGCAACCGGATATCTTTCTTCGGATGTGACAGGTGACTGGTTTGTTGACGGGGAAGACTATGCGGTGACTGACAACAACTCATTCAATTTCGTCGGCGTGATCTCGCCCTGAGTCATGTGCAGGCTGAAGAGGCATGAGATTATTTTTTGACTATCTAATGCAATACCGTCATGGCAATATTAAGTAAGGATGCAGACAGTCATGCTGTTCAGCATTGACTGATCCTGCACCGCGTGACAGTGCCAGTGAGCTGAAAGAATTATAATAAAATGAAAACCTTCACATCGCATACAGGCGAAACCGGAAACAGCCACAGCAGGATTCTGCTGGAGTTTCTTCTGTTGCTTGCACTTCTGCTTATTCTTCTTTTTGTTAGCGGATGAAAGCAGTCAGAAGTACGGTGTCTAAGTCCCGGCCGTGTCGCCGCCCTGCTTTTCGATCTTTTTGAGGATCTCCAGGATCAGCTGATTCTGATTCTCAAGATGCATCAGTATGGTTTCGATTTCCTGCTCTGCCTTCGTATTGATCTCGAAGTCTGACTCTGCCCTGATCTCCGAATGTTCCGCCTGAAGATTCTGGCCAATCATGATCAGCGGCATTAGGAAGATCTGTATCATGTTGGAGATGAACAGCCAAAGCACGAATGCCGGGAATGGATCAAACCTCATTTCTTTTGGCCCGAGGGTGTTCCAGCCCAGCCAGCAGATTGTCCATGTGAGGATGATGAAAAAGAAACCGATGCTTCCCACTTTGTTCGTGATCTTCAGGGCAAACTTGTCAAGTGATGACATGCTCTCCTTGACTTGCTCATTTGGATTAACCGGCTTTTTGTGCTTTTTCCTGAGTTCTTCAAGCGAATCGATAACCGGATGCTTCATGTCTGATCTGAGTTTAGATGATTTGATAATGTTTGTTATTCGGTATCTTGATCCTGCAATACTTTCAGCATGCGCAGAATTTCGGGATAAAGTGAATTAAGTTCACCGACCGAACGGCATGTGATCACACATTTCCCGGAAAGCTGTTCCGAGGCAAGCCATTCTCTCACCTGCGGTTCATAATCAAAGTGCACGCGCCTTACAGCTTCATCATAAAGATACTGCATTGACACGCGGTCACCGGTAAAGTTGTCGTAAGGATACTCCCTGTTGTTGTACTCACGGTTTCGCCCGGCAACTTTCTGTTTGCAAAACTCCAGCGGAAACTCGAGATAGATTATTGCATCCGCCCAAATGAGCCTCGTGAGCATTGTGGAATGATATGACCAGCCCTCGATAATAAGATCCGGCTTCTGCATTTCAATATCCAGCAAATCTCTGAACTCTTCTTCAGGCACACGTTCCCATTTTGAAGTCCATGTTACTTTATCAAGATGAAGGACGGGCATGCCAAGGTCTTTTCCAAGCTTGTCCGCGAGAGTGGATTTTCCCGATCCGCCGTTGCCGATGATTACGATCCGCAATTTTATTCAGCTCAATCCGAGTATCTTCTTTGCCCTTGTCAGATATCCGCGCCTGTCTTCAAGGCCGTTGGTTCCTCCGTTGACCTTCTTCGTAACTGCGATCAGGTTGTCCTGATCGGCAAGCGGGTTGATCTTTCGCGTCATCCAGTACCAGCCGGCAGCACCGGCGCTGTGCAGTGGCTCCTTTCCGATCCTTTCAGGATGGATGATAAGGTCAGGATCACCGACGAAGTTAGCGTATTGAGTATGGTTATGCCTGCCCGTCAGCTGTATGAGCCCGTGTCCTTTGAACTTCCTGCCGTCACCCGGATGTATGTTGCCAAGGTCTGCCCTGCCTTCGTAGGCCGCGCCGCTGGCGATCTCCTCCTTGTATCTGAGGCTTCCGCTTTCATGTCCTGCCTGCGCGAGAAAGTGCGCGATCCTGATCGGCGTGTTGATCTCATATTTCTCCATCACTTTGTTCAGAGGTTCAGTAAATGTATCAATGTCCTGACTCTTTGCTCCGCGCATTATGAATGCAAGCTGTTCCTTCGAGATCCCCTTGCCTCCGGAAGCAGAAGGCGGTGAAACTGTCTCGCCGGGATGCTTGAATCCGAGACCGGCTGCCTTCTTGAAAGTGTTTACTCCCGCGATGCCATCGGCTTTTAGCCCGTTGTCTTTCTGAAACTGAATAGTGGCTTTGAAGGTCTTGTTGCCGAATATCCCGTCCGGTGTTCCCGTGTTATATCCCTGTTTGTTGAGAAAGGCCTGCCATGCCTTCACAAGCTCTCCTCTTGAGCCGATCTTGATAAGCGTAACGCCGTCGAACTTCAGAAGTGTGCTTCCTTCAGAATAGATGCCCGCTTCGGAATTTGTAAACGGCGACTGCCTGTCAAACTCCGGATCTTCAGGACCGAGCGTGAAAACATTCGGTGTCTGATTTGACGGCATCTGTGAAATGATCTTCCTGTGAAATTTCTCGTAATTGTTGTTGAACTTTCCGCCGTTCCACGTAATGAGAAGCCTGTCCGTGAAATCGCTGTTGTGGAACGGATCAGGCGATGCTCCCGATTCCTGATTGTCCTGACAACCCGATAGCAGTTTGACGGAAGCCTTCACCGCCCACATGTAATTTCCAACATCAAGCACAGCTCCCTCTGCAACGGAGCCCTTGCTCTTCTTCGACTTCGCCGCAAGGTCAGTTTGTATCTTCCGGTAAAACTTCTTTCTTCTTCTTTCAGACTCTATCCCAACTGTCGCGGGCATGCTCTTTATGAGATTCCTTCTTTCATGGTAATCCTTCAATGACTTTCGAACCGCCGCTTTGGTTACGGTTCCGCTGTGGCACGAATCTGACAGCACGTAGATCCTTACTCCCGGCTTGAACTCCGACAGGCAGGAATAGATCTCATCGTCAAGCAACTCGCCGTCAAACAGGCACCAGGTCTCATCTGCGCCGTCTTCTTCATCGCCGTTCACATCTGTGACCTGTCCGCCGTGTCCCGAATAGTACAGGAGCAGATAATCACCCGCCGAAAGTTCTTTGGCAAATGCTCCGAGCAAAGCAAGTACATTCTTTCTTGTCGCGCTTTTCGTAAGCAGCATTTCTGTCTTGTCGTAACCGAGCGATACTGCGACCTTGTTTATGTCCTTAGCGTCTTTCTCACAGCAGGCCAGAGCTCCGTCCCACTCGCCGTCATACGACTTCGGGTCAACCGCATTCAGTCCTACGCTCAGTGAATATTTCTTTCCCATTGTTGTTATGCTTTAGAAGATTTCGGAATCACTATTTGGAATTTGCAAACGGCCTCTGCATGTTGAAGTCAGGATCCTTCGCTCCGACATCGTAAAGATTAGGAGTCTGATCCGGCGGCATGAGGTCAACTATCTTCTTATGGAATGCCTTGTAGTTTCCGTTGAACATACCGTTTCTCCATACTCTGAACATCATCGCAGTGAATACGCTGTTGATCGCACCTGCCTGCGAATACTGATTGTCCTGACAGCCGGAGATCAGCTTAACTGAAGCCCTGATGTTATGTGCATAGTCCTTATTGGACGGATTTGATATTTTCATTATGTCATCCATCTGTACCTTGTCATAAAGCTCACGCTTTTTCAGATATGCCTTGCCCACAACTTCCTCCGGCATGAATTTATAGAGCTTCTTTTTCAACGGACCGGCCGTCTCACTCGAGTTCAGCATCGCAACCTTGGAAACAGTGCCGCTGTGGCAACTGTCCGAGATCATGAGTATCCTCACGCCTTCTGCGAAGGAAGAGAATGAGTAGTATATCTCGTCGTCGATCAACTGGCCGTCATGCAGGCACCATGTCTCATCATTTGCATCTTCTTCATCTCCGTTGATATCTGCAACCTGTCCCCCGTGGCCGGAATAATAGATAACAAACAAGTCGCCCTTCTTCAGGGATTTGGAAGCGCCCTTGATAACTTTCAGTACATTTGCGCGGGTGGCTTTCGAAGTTTTCAGAAGTGTGCGCTTGTCGTATCCGGCGGATTTCAGAAGATTGTCAACATCCTGCGCATCCTTTTCACAGCAGGGAAGGAATCCGTCCCATTGGCCGTCATACTGTTTGGGATCAACCCTGTTGACACCCACTGACAATGAATATCTTTTTGGCATGATGAATTAGAGTTTTAGATTAAGAATTTCCTGCCGCTTGTTAAGCTTGTCCAGGCGTTCTTCAACCGAAAGCGCAGACGGCTTCATCTGAACCATTGGGGAGAGCATTCTTCCGTATCTTTTCTTTCCTTTACCGCTCTTCAGTATGAACGAGATCGTTGACTCAAGGCATTTCTTATCGTCATCAAACGCGCCGTGAGTCTGCGCGCTCGAATATTCATTCTGACTCGGTGACTTTATCCAGTCAACATTCTTCGCCGCAAAGAGCTTCTCCATTTTCATTGCGTACTTCCTGCAAATTTCAAACTGCTCTCTCATCTGCTCATTGTTGATCTTCTCCTTCTCCCTGTTACCCCAGAACCTTGAGCTGAGAAATTTCTCCATGCCTAGAAGAGGCGTGCCGTAAGGCAGGGTGACAGGCACTCTCGGCATTTCTTCAAAGGAGTTGGAGACGAGGTACAGGAGTGACTTGTTGTATATAGAAGCACATTCGTCGTTTTGCTCTGCAATGTCTGTAAGAGTGTAGATATTGAAGTCGCGGATGAATCCGGACTCAATAGCACTGTGATAATGCTCGAAAAAGAATTCGGAAGTGCATGCCGGCGCCCAAAGCGTGCAGGATGTGACCGGAAAATTGCGCTTCTTCAGGTAGCTGACCACCGGCCCGTGGAGAATACTTCCTGCGCTGTGGCCGATCAGGTGTATTTCATAACTGTTTGAGCTGTCTGACCTGATCTTCTCCATGAGCAGGTCAAGATACTTTGTCGCTCCACCTGATTCTCTTCCGGCGGCACCAAAAGCATTTTCTTTCATCTCCTTCCAAACAAGCTTTCCGGGCTCTCTCAATATGTATTCGAAGAAGTCATCCGCCCTGTCAAGCATGAAATCCTTGATCCCGCCGGGAATGTCCTTCGATTTCCTTTTTGTCAGTGCATCGTCAAGCATGTTCTTCACGGTTGACCAGAAGTCGGAGTGCCACATGAAGAAGACAGGAAAGATCTCATTGTTGAGAAGCACTTCGCGGTAATCAGAAAGTCTCTGGATCACAGAGTCTTCGTTCACAAGCCCGCCGTGTGCATACAGCAGTATTCTGCGCTTCTTCCATTTCTTCTTCCATGTGTTGATGGTCACATCCATGCCGTTGATGATGTGCGTGAGGGAGTTGCGGCCGTGGCCGTAAGTGCCTTCCTGCTTGAGCATTCCGTCGTTGTCAAGGCTTATGATGTGGGAACGGAACTGGTAAAATGACGATTCGTTCTTCAGCGATTTCACAACCGGATATGCAGAAGTGCTTGAATCATCCGAACTCAGTCTTACCGGAGCGCCAAGCCTTGCAACCCATACGTCTGTTCCGTTGATGAGCCAGTCGTCATACATGAGCTTTGCAAAGCCGCCGTCGCCCCACTTTTCTCCCCACGAGTTCTGCACCCAGAATCCCTCCCGGTCATAAGCCACGATGCAGAATGCATGTCCGCCGATGACTGTGAAGTTCTTATGGTTAAACTCAATCCTGCATTCGTAAATGTTCTTTCCTTCCGCCGACCTTCCTGCATATTTCTTCACCGGCTTGCGCCAGCTCTCGTGCACGTTGGCAGTTGCAAAGAGTATTCCCACTTCAGACATTGCGCTGTGCATTGCTACAAGATCCTTGTGGTTCACCCGGAAATATGCGCCAAGAGGCCTTGATCGGGAGTCATCAATCAGCGTTGTATAATCCGCCTCTCTGCCGCCGGCAGACTTTATGTTATCCCAGTATTTGTCGAGCTTGTCCGAGCATACTCCGTGCTTGTGCCATGCTTTCATCGCGCCGCGCGCACTTGATCCGGAATATTTCTCACCGGGCCACTCGTCATATCTTCTGGCAAACCGGTAGATCATTTTCGGGCTGACAGGCTCAGTGTCGGGCATTACCTTTCTCGAACGCAGGAGAAAGTTTGCAACGGTTGCAAGGGCATATCCCGTGCATGCGCCTTCCTTGCCCTGGTCAAGCACCAGTACATTCCCTCCGGATCTCTGCCTGTATTCCTCAAGTGTAATAACCGGAGGAACTTCGTGCAGAGTGGGGATGTACATCAGGTCGCGGAAGTCAACCGTATCGGGGCGCGCATTGAGGTTGAACTGAAATACAGCCTTTGAATTCCTGCCGCCCTTTTCTTTGGTGTCTTTATCCTTTGCCATTTATGCTGTAGTATGGTTCAACTTATGCTTATTATTTTGATTAATCAATAGGTAGAATCCTTGCGAAGCAGTGAAGTTCATACTCAATGCGCAGTCGGGAAGAACGGCATTGACAGCTTTTGAAGATCATGATGGCAACAGCGAGATCCCATATTCCAAACGCCCCGCTTCACTCATTCTGAACGGACAGGCGATAAAGCAGAAACAGGATACTGATCTTATGCCCGCAAAGTTTCCAATTGGCCGTCAGCCGTTCAATTGAAAGAAAGAATCAGATGCCATATTTTACATCAAAATGAAGAAGTTTCTTTGCAGGCAAATTAAATGAAAACCATGAAAGCTGATTCAGCGAGATCAGGCATTGTCATATTTGCGCTGATGATCGTTCACTTCTTATCAGTCCCCGCAAACGCGCAATACGACACGATTGCAATCTCAATCCTCGACAGCGTAACCATCAAGATAGGCGAACTTGAGACATGCAGTTTCAGGTTTGTTTCCGAGTTCGATATCTACAACAGTGAATTCGGCCTGATAACGCACAGTGAGACGGGGGAAGTGTTTCTAAAGGCTCCCGGAAAAATGTTTGTGGAAAAGAAAGGCGACAAAGGCCACAAGGTCTTTGCAAGCGACGGTTCTTCGTTCACTCTCTATTCGTATGACAAGAACAGGTACGCAACTGTGAAGTCGGAAATGAACCTGATTGAATTCATTGATTCCGCAAGCAGACATTTCGGCATCGAATTCCCCGGTGTTGATGTATTCTATCCGGACTTTACGGACAACATTCTCCTGACATCCGACAACCTAATCTTTCTCGGGCTCGGCGTAGTAAACGGCAGTGAGTGCTATCACGTCGCCGGCGCGGGCGACGGCATGACATTTCAGTACTGGATTAGTTCAGACGGAAACTATACTCCTGTCAAGCTTTCAATTGTTTACACAAGCCTTGAAGGAGATCCGAGGTACAGCATTGAATATTTCGACTGGAAAGGTAATTCTTCGATTGATGATTCAAAGTTTGAATTCAAAGTGCCGGAAGGTGCACAGCTCATAAAATTGAGCGAAGTAATAAACAAAAGCGAAAAATGAAAGCAAAGTATTTATTGGCGGTCTTCATTCTTGCGCTGGTCTCGGTGGCATTCATGCCCGATGACAGCAATGCGCAGAGAATGAGAGGATCAAGAGGAAGCTCAAGGTCAGGTTTTTCCGGTAGGAATTTCGGCAACAGCGGAAAGATCAACGGCGGCAACATCAACAGGAATCCGGGGAGCAACAGGACATACAAGAATTCCGGCAATAAGGGAATGAATACAAATGATGTGAGGAGGGACGGCAACAGGGGAAACAAGGGCGTCAACACAAACGATGTGAAAAGAGACGGCAAGGTGGGCAACAGAAATGAAGGCAGTAAGGATCAGGTAAGAGACAGGGAAAACAGGGTTGACAGGGACGGAAACAGGTTTGAAGGAGATAAAGGCAACAGGTTCGACGGCGAAAGAAACAATTACTTCGACAACGACCTCAACATTTATCACGGATATCATTACAGCGGGTACATGCCCTATTATTATCATCCTTATACTCCTTACGGCTGGGGGCCGTACTGGTATCCCTTCGGCATCTTTGTTACCTTTCTTTCCGCTTCTGCAATAGCCGTATCGTCTGACTACGATGACGGCGACGAGTACTATTATTATGATCAGGGAGTTTACTACATACAGTCTGAAGGCGGTTATGAAGTAGTGTCTGCCCCGAAAGGAACTGAAGTGCCGAGTCTTCCGTCCGGTTACACAACCACTGTGGTTAAAAATACGACCTATTACTATTACGGCGGCACATTCTATGTAAGCTCAGGTGACAAGTTTAAAGTGGTCTCTGCACCTGTCGGGGCTGTAGTATATAACCTGCCTGAAGGTGGCAAGGAGATGGACCTTGAAGGCAACAAGCTGATAGTCTATGACGGAGCTTATTATCAGCCGGTGATGCACAACGGACAGGATGCATATGAGGTTGTGAACTATTCAGGGCAGTGATATTAAAAGGAGAATTCCGATCGGAATAGTGCAAAGCCCGCAGTCACCATTCTGCGGGCTCTTGTTTTGTGTGATTGCATCACCTCCGTTAATGCATGACCGGAATATTCTATTTCAGTAATGTCATTGCGCGTGTTTCCGATCTGCTGCCAGATGTGAGCTTGTAAAGATAGACGCCGGATGAGAGCCCGACTGCATCGAATGCAAATATGTGCCTGCCGGAGCTGTACCTTCCTCCTGCAATTTGTCCCACCTTTCTTCCAAGCAGGTCAAATACCTCAAGAGTGATCTTCGAATCTTCAGTGAGATCCACTTCAATTCTGGTCTGAGGATTGAAAGGATTCGGGAAATTCTGACCGAGCCTGAAAGAGCCGGGCTGTTCGCTTCCCGTGCTTCCCGTACCGGTTGTGAGGCTCATTCCTTCAATGAGGTTGTACCTCGTGTTCACTGCAATTCCCGTGAATACCTGCCTGCCGCCGCGCGGCCATTCTACAATCACCGAATCAATGATCGTGGCATTGCCAAGTCCGAAGTGGACATTGAGCATATTCATAGAGTTGAAACTGTTCTGCGAGTTGACTTCCCTCATCTGCCATCTCGGCTGACCGTTGATCACGGCTTTCACCTTCACTCTTGCACCTATGGCAGACCTGTTGGCATTTACGCCCGTGCATTTTATGTTCAGCCACTTGTTTCCGTTGTTTGAGATGTTCTCAAAAAGCGACTTTGTCAGAATTGCGCCCGAAACGTAAAGGTCAACATCACCGTCATTGTCGTAGTCACCTGCTACGGCTCCGTACTTCGGTCCCGATTCCCTTACAGCGATCGAATCAAGTCGTGTGAAAGTCCCGTCACCGTTGTTGTTATAGTACCTTGTTGTGAATGAGTTGTCGTTCGTAACGTAACAGTCGAGGTCCCCGTCGTTGTCAAAATCGGCCCATGTGTTTGACAGCGAAGCGCCGGAGTCGCTTGCTATTCGGCCCACCTGAGCTGAGGTCATCCTGGCATAGTATCCGTTCCCTTCGTTGCGGTAAAGATTGTTCGGAGTGCCGAATCTGTAATTTGTAAGATATGCGTCAAGGTCTCCGTCATTGTCGTAATCAATGAAGGAATAGTTCTGCCCGTCAACAAGGTCTGTGCCGAGGATGCCGGTATCAAGTCTTTTAAGATAGGGGAGAGACGTCTCGGCAAGAAGGTTTCTGTAATTGAAATCTCTTGCCAGCGAACCGGCAGGTCCGCTGCCTATGAAAAGGTCCATATCGCCGTCCATGTCATAGTCGCTGAATGTGGGTACTGTGTAAGGAGCAAGCGTCAGCGCAAAATGAGTGCTGTCAATCTTTGTGAATGTTCCGTCCCCGTTGTTGTGAAAGAAACGCGTGGGATGATTGACTATGCCGAAGGAATTTGCCGCGGCAATTACGAGATCAACAAATCCGTCGTTGTTGTAATCCCCCCATGTGCATCCCCAGCCGGTTGAATATGCGGAGTCGCCGATCGCGCCGGCAGTGATTCGTGTGAAGGTCTCGTCACCGTTGTTTTTGTATAGCGCGGATGAAGATGCCACTGTTGAAACAACATAGCAGTCAATGAACCCGTCGTTGTTGTAATCTGCCCAGGAAGTGCTGAGGACATTAACTGCTGAGTTAAGGACTGTGTTCACTTTGATGAAGTTGCCGCCGCCGGCGTTCTTGTACAGGGACTTCCGGCATGAGTAGAGATCGAGTAGCCCGTCGTTGTTGAAGTCGATCCACGCGGCTCCCGTGTAACTGCCGCCCGGATTTCCGGGATCGGAAACAACCGGATTGTTTTGGTCTGTGACCTTTCTGAAGGTCTGTGAGAAGAGCGACTGTGCCGCAAGCATCAGAAGCAGGACAATTGCTTTTGCGAATGAGGATTTCATGGTTGCCATAATTTTTTTATTACAAAATTATACAATTAAGTGAGGCGCGGAAATCTCACAAGTATATGGGCTTTGAGGAATGATAAAGAATACTACTAAGGATTATAAAACTGAAATTCATGGAAAAGTCCGTCCGTCTTGAACAAACCCTGTCCCATCATGCTCTTTTGTATACAAAGAATCAGCCAAAGCAAAAAAAATCCCCTTTCAATTCAGAACAATTTTAATCTAATTGCGCATCTTAATTTCACTGATTTAGTTTGTGACTTAAGATCGTCAGAAACATTCCGGTTCTTCAGATTCCCCCAAGATCTGTAGATTCCAAAACCCAATAATGGAATACGCCGGAGTTCTTTAAATAAAAAAATGAAAGGAGAGAGGCATGAAAAGGGTATTAACACTCTTTTTTGTGTTTGCAGTTTTTTTTGCAACAAAGAGTCATGCGCAGTTTTTCTGCGAAGACTTTGAGTACCAAACCGGTGATACGCTCAACAATCACGGCTGGGTCACTATCAGCGGATTCAACATCAATGAGATCGAGGTAGTAACACCCGGTCTTGAGCATTTCTGTTACAGCAGTGTTTTTGGAAATGCCGTCCAACTCAAAACCACGGGTGAGGATGTTTACAGATTCCTGCCGATGTCAGCCAACACAGGAACATCATATCTGTCATTCCTTGTCAATTTCTCGGCGGCACAGACGGGCGATTGTTTCTTCCATCTCAGCGACTCCACAGTAAACAATTCTGAAAAGATCGGACGCGTTTATGCAAAACTTCAGTCGGGCAAGGTCGCAATCGGCCTGGCCAAAGACAACGAAAATCCGGTTTACACATCAGGTGTCTACGATTTCGGAGTCACTTATCTTATTGTTCTGAAATACGAGTTCATTAACGGTAATGATAATGACCTTGTCAGTTTGTTCATATTCTCACCAGATGATTGTCCGCCAATTTTGGAGCCTGACGCAACTCTTGGCCCTCTTGGAAACGGCGAGTCGGATCTTACAAACCTCGGAAAGATCGTGCTTCAGCAGGGTGCAGGATCCAAGTCTGCAACACTTGTAATTGACGGTATCTGCATAGACAGGGTATGGGACAACGGAGCGCTTCCTGTTGAGCTCACTTCGTTCACATCTTCCGTCTCAGGAAGAAATGTTGTTCTTAACTGGAGCACATCATCTGAAACCAGCAATGCTAGGTTTGACATTGAAAGAAGAAACTCCGGCAGTGAAATATGGAACAAGGTTGGTGAAATTGAAGGCCATGGCACAACAACTTTTGCTTACAATTACACATTCACTGACAGAGAAGTTGTTTCTGGTGTTTACAATTACAGGCTGAAGCAGATTGATTATAACGGAAACTACGAATTCTTCAACCTTAATAACGAGATTAACATTGGAACTCCGGAAAAATTCGAACTCAGCCAGAATTATCCTAATCCATTCAACCCTTCTACCAAAATCAGTTACGGCATTGCAAGGGACGGATTTGTTTCGCTGAAAGTATATGATAATTCAGGAAAGGAAGTAGCTGTACTGTTTAACGGTTTTAAGACTGCCGGCTATTACAGCATTGACTTTAACGCCGCTAATCTGTCAAGCGGGATCTATTTTTACAGACTCGAATCAAGCGGATTTGCCAAGACAATGAAGATGGCCCTCATGAAGTAAGATTCATCAGAAGAAAGAATCTGAATGGAACGGCCGGAAGTGATTCCGGTCGTTTTTTTTTAGCCGGAAACTAACAAAGGCCGGTATCATAGATCAGCAAGCTTACTGCTTGATCGCAATGCAGTTTTTTCAATTGTGGCCGGGCTTTCGAGATCCACATTGCATGATGCATCAGCTTTCTTGGTCAGCAAACAATAACACAAGTCTGACAGGCCGAACTGAGGAGAGCATTCGAAAATCTCTGTGCTAGACAATTCTGTCCTTAAGCGCCCTGACCACCGCTTCTGACTTCGAATGAACGTGAAGTTTCCTGTAAATGCTCTTGATATGATGCCTGACTGTTCCGACAGTGATCTTCAGATTGTATGATATCTCTTTGTAAGTGTTTCCGTTGACAAGTGCTTCAAGCACATCCTTCTCCCTTACGGTAAGGTCAGAACTCTCCGCAGCCCTGAACGAGCCAAGCACAAGCCTTGCGATCCTTGATGTCATTGGGGCTCCTCCGTCGTAGATCTCCCTTATTGCGCTCAGGATCTTTTCCTCTGATGCGCTCTTGTCAAGGTAACCTGTTGCGCCGGACTTGAGCGCTTTGAATACGAGTTCGCTTTCTTCATGGACCGTCAGCATCAGGAAGTCTGTTTCGTTCAGGAAGGGCTTCACCTTCTTCATTCCTTCGATTCCGTCTATTCCGGGAAGCCTGATGTCAAGAAGCACAACATCCGGCTTTTCTTTCTTCAGTATTTCTGCGGCATCCTCAAACTTTTCAAAAGCTCCGATGCAATGCATGTCTTCAGCTCTTTCAAAAAGCCGCCGAAGGTCATCACGAATCACGTGGTCATCTTCTATGACTGCAATCTCAATCATTTCAGTTAAGTGAAAATTCTTTGATTCCCTTTCGGAGATTAATGCTCACTTCCACAGTGGCTCCGCCTCCGGGATTTCCGGAGATCTGAATTGTTGCGCCTATTCTCCCTGCACGGGCTTTCATGCTCCTGATCCCAAATCCTTCGCTGAGCACTGCGTCATCAAAGCCGACACCGTCGTCTGAAAGCTTCATAATGAACGGATCATGAAGGCTCTCAAACCCGATCTTCATCTGTGATGCTTCAGAGTATTTGACCGAGTTGTTCACCGCTTCCTTCGCTATCAGAAGAAGATTTCTCTTTACATCCATGCCAAGATAAACTGACTTCATGGATTCGCTTATTCCGGTGGCCTTCAGAGTTATGCCTTTCTCCTGAAGAAGACTCTCGGCAAAGTCCTTGATTCGCACGGCAAGGTCATACAGCGTATCTTCGCCGGGATCCATGCTCCAGATCAGATCCCTTGCACTCTCCTTCAGGCTTGCCGATGTCTCCATTATCTTGTGCAGTTCCTTTGAGATGTTAGCTTTCTGGGCTTCGATCTCACGAAGGAGATTCCTTGAGTAGATCGATATCCTGGTAAGCTTGTGTCCGAGCTCGTCGTGATAGTCCCTCGATGCTTCATACCTTATCTTCTCCCGTTCCTCTTCCCGGGCATGCTCGATCTCAAGCGCCCTGCGTACTTTCCTGTTTGCATTGAACCTGTGCGCACCGTATGCAATTGCAACCAGGAAGGCCGAACAGAGAAGATAAAACGGCAAAGTTTTGTAGAAGGGCGGTGCAGAGATGATCTTAAGGGCAAACGGGCTTTCGTATGCTCTGCCGCCGCTTTCAGCTACCTTGACCCTTATTTCATGCGTGCCCGGAGGAAGTGTCTTCAGGGAAAGCATTGAACTGCCGCCGGCGTAAGTCCAGCCGTTGTCTATTCCTGAAACAGTATAGTAATATGTGGACAATCCGTTGCCGCTGTATTTGAGATCCGAGAAACTGATCTCAATGTTCACTGCATCATGATCAAGTCTGAATTCGGTTAATGAAGTGAGGTCTGCTGTATGCTTCTTACCTCCCTGTTCATAAGTGATTCGTGTGAATATGAATTTGTTGTCATGGACAGGCCGCGTAAGTCCGGAGATGTTCAGTGCGATCACACCGTTCCTTCCTCCGAAATAGTAAGTGCCGTCTGAGCTTCTGACGCAAGCGGAAGGATTCAGTATGTCATCGAATTTTCCGGCGAGAGAAAAAGTCTTCTGTTCAGGGACAAAGATCTGTACGCTGAAGTTGGATCCGATAACGATCTTTCCTTCGTAAAGGGCAAGCGAACTTATTGCCTGATCGGCAAGGCCATCAGAAGATGTGAAGTTCCTGAATACAGATCCGTCAAATACGCTCAGTCCGCCGGCAGTTCCGAGATAGATCTTTCCGGAATATTCGAGAATTGAATAAACATAATTATTGATGAGCGAGGCAGGATCGCCGGTAACCTTTCGAAATCTTTCAAACTTTCCGGAACCCTTTCTGAGAAGATTGAGGCCGGCGTAAGTGCCAGCCCATAAGTTCCCTCCGGAGTCAATGTAAAGAGAAAGGACCATATCTTCAGAAAGCGAACCCGGATCGTTCGGATCATTCCTGTACACATTTGATACCAGTCCGGAAGCGGCGTCAATCACTTTGATCCCGGCAGGAGTTCCTGCATACATCTTGTCCCGGCCGTCAGATACAAGTTCGTTTACGGGGGAGCCGTCAGGCAGGCTGATGAACCTGTGACTTTCAGCTAGCTCATCAATGATCATTATGCCGTCATTCATGCCGAGCCACAGTTGACCGTCATCCGCCACGACTGCTGTGAGTACGTTTCTGCCTTCTGTAAACCTGCCAAGCCCGGATCGTGCAAGACTTCTGCCTGTTACTTCGAAAACACCCTTTCTTCCAAAAGCCATGGTCCTGCCGCCATACTCAGCAAACTTCCTTATACTGCCTGCAGGCTTCAGGTCTTCCGTATTTCTTATCTCGGTCAATCCATCCGGATCATCAATGCTGTACTCATACAATCCTTCATCATAAAAACTCGCCAATATCATCCCGCTTTCGGGCTGAAGGATGCTCACAATTTCCTTCTTGTCAGTGTAAAGAACACCGCCTCCGAATTTCTTCAGTGAATCTCCGCCAATGTCATAGCTGAACAGCCCGTCACTTGTTCCGAGAATCACATTGCCTCCCTTATATAACGTTGCATCAAAAACAGCAAGAGTATGCAGAGAATCGTTTGGGTCTGCGGGAGCAGGGATGATTCTGAATTTAAATGACCTGCCGCTGATCTGATTATTGTCAAGTATGAATGCACCTTTCTTCAATGTGCCAACCAAAACTCCTCTTCCCGGAACAGCAACTGAAGATCTTATGAAGTTTGCGTTAAGCGAGTGTTTGTCCGCATTGCTGAGATTGAAGTACTTTACTTCTTCCCGGTTGCTCCCGAGTACGGCAAGTCCTGAGCCGAGTGTGCCTGCGTAAAGGTTATCAAAATCATCAACTGCCAGTGTGTAGATCCTGGAAGATGCGGAGTCTCCGTTTGAAATGTCAACCGTCTCCCATCTGTCTCCGCCGAATTTATTCAGGCCGTTCTGAGTGCCCGCCCAAAGCATGCCCTTCTTGTCTTCTGCCAGGCACCAAACAGTATTGTCGGATATCTGCTTCCTCTCTGCAAGAAATCTTGTGAATGTCCCTGTCCGGCGGTCGTACCTGTTGAGTCCGCCGTAGTAAGTGCCAAACCAGAGAAATCCCTTACTGTCTTCGAATATTGAAATGACATCGTCGTTTGAGATAGACGTGGAGTCGGAAGGATCGTACTTGAATCGGAAATAGTTGGAGCCGTCAAACATTATGAGTCCGAACATTGTGCCAAACCAGACAATGTCTTTTGAATCTTTGAACATCGCAAAGACATTATTGTCCGGATAATGAGCCTTGAGCCCGGCACGGGAAATCTGAACCGGCTCATCCTCTGCAGGAGTAACCTGCGCAAAAATCAGGATGGCCAGTATGCTTAATATGATCTTCATTCACAAATATCCCGATTGTTCCGGCAATTTGACATCTCACAAATGTGGGATACTGCCTGAATCATTCGCATGGCTTAAGATACACGTTTGTAAAGTCGGCGCTGAAATTCACTTTGTCCTTTTCATCAAGATAGTGTTCGATAACAGCAAGCTCATGATTCAGATCTTCCCAATGTGCAATGAGTTTTGCGTCGGGCCGTGTCATTATCCTGTCAAACGCGATGCTTCTGAATTCGTAAATGTTTCCGGCGTTCACCGAAAATGTCACTCCTGCACTTTTAAGGGCATTGCATTCTATCGTGTGCATCTCGGTAATGAGATGCAGATATTGGCTGTTGTCGCTGTCGCTTTTGCACGATATTAAGAATGCTGTCAGCAGTAGTGCAGTTACGCCTTTGTATGCTCCGGTTTTCATTCTTTGTGATTTCAGATTTCTGAATCTCAATTCACTTTCCCGCATTTCCGCTTACGGAACAATGCTTTGAATGTTGTTGAATGCATTGTTGTCAATTATCGCAAGGTCTGCTGCATCAGCTATCATATCGCCGTTTACATCAGACTGCAGATAGCCGACCGTAAATGCTGAAGCATCATTATCCGCGACGCTGAGATCACCCGCATCAATGATCCCGTCCCTGTTCACATCTCCTCCGTAAATGCAGTATTCTGAACCTTTGAGTATCAAATTGTTCCCGTATGCCATTGACGGCGAAGCGGTCATGTCGTAGTCCAGTATTCCGCCGTACGTCACGCTTTCGCCGCCGTTCCGGCTCCAGGTTTCTATGCTGTTCCTGTGGATGACCTGCATATAGTATGTGCCGTTGGCCAGGTTGTAAAAATTAAGATTTGCCGTGAGCGAAGCCGGATCGAGAATCCCGGCACAGCTGTCAACCGGCTGATACGGCGCAAAAATCCTCCTCAGATAAACTCTCACTGTATCCCGCATGCTGAGCGTATTTCCTGAAATATTCAAGAATCCCTCCGGGGCCGTGGTCAGATGGACCGTGAGGTTCCTTCTGAACCAGGGCCTTGCCGCTTCGTCGTTCAGAAAAAAGTTCATCAGCATGTTCGCAACTTTGGTCCTCCCGTTAACGGATGGATGAGTGCCATCGGAATTGAAATCACCCGGACAGTTCCATGTAAGTCCGTCTGACCGCGGCGTAGTGCCGTCAGCCCAAAGATAGGGTCCCCAGGAGATCCACGGAGATCTTCTGCCGGGCCCCTCGTAAGTCAGTAAGGAGTCTCCGTTCATCTGATCCTCTATTAACCATTTCACGGCCCAGCCGGAGTAGTAGGAATTAGGCTCCGGGCTTAAGGCCGTAGTGGCATATCCTGCATAGATCCTGCTTGCAATAAAGCATTGTCTGAGGTTTGCGAACTTGTTTCTCAGTATGTTCAGAACTGTCTTGTGCTTTGCTCTCAGCCCGTTGGAATATCCCGGGAATGAAGTGTCAGCAGGAGACGCATCTACATTCTTGTACCAGACCGCCTGAACCTGCTTCGAGGTTACTCCCGCATTTGAAAGTAAGGACAATACATTTGTCCAGTACACATTGTTTGAATCAATGATGAGATTTATGTGATATCCCCCCTGCGCTCCGTTTACAAGCTTCAGCTTTGGATTAACGCTTGATGATGCAGAGACCTGGCTCATGAATGCTCCGAATTCCTGATTGCAGTTAGACATGCCAATTGACAGCAGTACTATCTTTCCGTTAACAGGGTCATAATTCCCGTTAGCATCAAGCGGCACGATCTGCTTTGCGAGCGACACGCCTGCATCTTCATGTCCCTGCGGACGGTTGTTTGATCCGCCGGGATATAATCCTCCCGTATAGCCGCGGAATGATGCCGAGCCAAGATCATTTATTGGAGTGAAGCCGACAGAAGTATTTGCGCAGTTCTGAGGGTAAACGATTGAAGCCGAAAGAACCGTGATCAGTGCTGTAACTGCAATTGCGATCTTCATATGTCTGTCTTTAGATTTCCGGCAGTTAATGATTTTGATTCAAAGCAATTCATCTTTCTTCGAGCTCTTTCATTTTTTCCACCACCCATGCCTTGTTAATAAACTCCTTCTTCTTTTCACCGGGGATGAGTTCGTCAAGCTTGTATGATTTCCCGCTCTCCTTAATCCTCATGAGTTTTGCCACTATGCTGATGAAATGAGTGTGGGATTCGATCTCCCTCTTACCGAGAGCCCTGTTCTTTGATACATAGATCCTGTAAGAGTTCAGGTAGTCGTTAAGTAGGTCTGTTTCATCCTTTTCAAAATAGATCCGTGCCGTAAGATTTCTCACTTCAAGATTGTAATAATTGTCCTCGTACTTCACACGGGCAAGATGAGACAGTGCTTTATCGTATTCCTTCATTTCAAAATGAACGACGGCGAGGGCAAGCCTGTATGTGCTTTGCCTGTAATCTTCCGCTATGAGGGAGTTGTAGTTTTCGATGAATCCCTGCACCCATTCAAATTCTCCAAGCCGGGAACCCGACTTCACCATATTCAGAAAGAACATGTTCGTCATGAAGTTCTCCGTATATAATCCCTTCTCGATTATCTCCTTTCTCAGTTCAAACACTTCCTTGACGGTTTCCGGATTGTTCATTGACTTGCTTCGCTTGAGATGTTCAATAAGGTCAATGTACTTGTTGTATCTCTTTTCCTTTTCAAGAAGTTCGCCGTGCTGAGTGACAAGCCGCCGTAATTCGGCAAAGTATCTTGAGTCATCGGTCTTTTCAAGCATGAAGGCATTGTAATGGATCTTCACCTGAGGCAGGTCAGTGACGTCTTTCGGAAGATCCTTCATGAGATTCTCAGTGAACCTGTCACTAAGATAAAGTGACCTGTCGATACCGAGAAGCCTGCATTCATAAAGAATGTAGTTCTGTATCTCAAGTATTTTTATTGCAAAGGATATTAAGAGGTCGCGTTCACCTTTCTGAATGTCCTGCTTGCTGAAGCTGTTCCTGAAGCTGTTATAGATGTCCTTAAACAGGTAAAGCTCATAAGAACGGTTGAAGAAGTCCTGATCGCGTGCACTGCTGTTTGCCAGAAGTTCCTCCGCCTCCCTGAAGTTCTTCTCAAATTGCGGATAAAGATTCCTCTTGAGAAGTTCCTTCAGAAGATGAGTGTTTACAGAATGCTTGTCAGCCGAGAAATTGATGTACGAAAGGAAATCCTCCGACAGTTTCAGAAGCTGTGAATTGAGATTCCTGAACATCTCGTCACTGTATTCTTTTCCCGGGAACAGCTTTCTGAAGATCCTTTCCTTTGTGAAGCTCTTGTCGTCAAACGAAGGGTGATACTTCTTATAAGATTCGAGCAGATCCCTGATCACCTGACGCTTATTGAACAGCGGCGAGCAAAGGAAATCTGAGAACTGCTTAAGTTCTTCCTTAGTGAATGTTGCAAGTATCTCAAGGACCCTGGCTTTGATCAATTCGCTTCGTCCGGAGACATATACTGCCACAGCAAACAGCAAATCTTCTGCGGCCGGAGATGCCGGTTTTTGTTATTGTATTTATGACAATTGGTTTTGCAAAATACCTTAATTGTGAGCCAAATTCAAAGTTTTTTGGCGGATCAGGAAAGAAAATGCGTCCCGGTATCCGTCACAAATCCGGAAATTCATCTTTGTTTGCCCCCCAGTAACCTGAGTAATTTTGTGCAGAATTTAAAAACAACATTCACAAACAAACAAAACAAAACTGAAATGAAAAACTCAAACACAGGAAACAAGGTAAGGACACTGAAAGTGATGACGGCTATTCTGATCGTCATCTTCTCATCTTTCAACGCTTTCGCACAACAGCAGATAAAGAGCTACAATTATCTGTGCAACAACATCTCAAGCAATGAAAACACAAGAGCTATCATCAACAGGGTTGACACAGGTTATGCCATCAGCGGATACACCTATCATCCGGTTTGCGGCATCAGCCCGTTTGACTGGATGTGGCTTCAGCTGAAGTCAAACGGAAATGTAAATGCTTCGAGATACATCGGAACGATCGGTGATGACAAATGCTATTCGCTCATTCAGGATCCTACGGACAGGTCATACACACTCGCAGGATTCATGTATGATGCAACCAAAGGAAGAAGCAAGGCGACAATTGTAGACCTTAACGGCGCCGGCAATTTCAATTATGCAAAATGGGCATCAGACACTCTGAACAGCGCATACTGGCAGGTTGTGATCGATCCGTCAAGATATCTCGGTCTTACAGGGCATATGGAAAGAGTTATTTCAAACAAACTTCGCAACAAGCTCTTTTGTTCACAGTACACTCCTGCAGGCCCGCTTGCATGGTCTTACAGGTATGATTCATGGAACGGCACAGTTCTCAGCGCATCAATTGAGGAAGGCAGGTCAATTTGTTTTCAGCCGGTCGGTGGTGTTTACGGTGTTGCAGTAAGAACAAACTTCTACAGCAAATCAACAACTGCGTGGGATCCGATGATTGTTAAGCTTGACTACGCAGGAAATGTGATTTGGAAGAAGGTTTACAGATTCAACGTTACAAATCCTAACTACTATCCGTCAGCAGAACCGACAAAGATCATACCGATGCCGGACGGCGGATTTACTGTTGTAGGATTCACTAATTCCATTCTTCAAAACGGCGGACATATCCTTGTATTCAGAGTGGCATCAAACGGAACGCTCATGTGGTCATCTTCGTACGGTACAACAGTGATGTTCCACTACGGCAATTCAATAGTGCTCGACGGCAATAATCTTACCATAACCGGGTACAGAAGAAGTGCCAGCGGCCAGGATGCTCTCATCATGAAGATCCCCGTAACCGGCGGAGCTCCGCTGTGGACAAGAGTATGGAATCCGCAGGCAAACTCTGAAGCAGGCTTTGACATCATTCTCTCAAATCAAAGCACAACTTCGACCGGATATGCTGTAACGGGTGACGTGAACACAAACTCAGGCGATGCGTTCCTCTGGAGAACGAACAACAACGGCCTTCTCGACAGCTCAGCATGCAACAATTCTACTACGCTTACAAGAATTGCCAATGACATAAGGCTTGATTCATTCAATCTTACAAAGGTGACAAAGTACGACAAGAACCATCAGCCGATCGTGAGGACGACCGCATACACAGAAACACTAATCTGCTTGGGAACCTATGCTACACTTCCTGACGAAGAGATCAACAACGACAACATCGGAACGGAAGAAGTTACAGAGTATTCCATCAGCCAGAACTATCCGAATCCGTTCAACCCAAGCACTACAATAAGATTCAGTGTTCCCCAAGAAGGTAATGTAGCTATCAAGGTGTATGACATTGCCGGCAAGCTTGTTGCAGAACTCGTCAACGGATACATGCAGAGAGGAAATCATTCGGTGCAGTTCAATGCGGCCAACCTTCCGACGGGCGCCTACTATTACAGAATTGATGCCAACGGATTCACCGACATAAAGAAAATGCTCCTTATCAAATAAGGAAACCCGGAACAAGAGGAATACAGGCGGAGACTTGCTTCCGCCTGTATTTAATTTTTTTAAAAACCGAAAAAGACTAACTTCAGAAAAATGTTCAGACTAATAATCCCGACAGAAGGTAACAGGGGAACAAACAGCGAATTAGTAAATCAGTCAAACAACAAATTCTCACAATGAAGAATCTGATACATTCAACTATTGCATCCGTTTTGTTTTTTCTGCTGTCATTCGGAAACTCGAATGCATTTATGTTCTGGAATCAGGCAGCATATTTCAACGCTCAGGCCGGTTCATACATAACTGCACCGAATTCAAACACTCTCAATATCACTTCAAGTTTTTCCATTGAGATGTGGATAATCCCGTATGACGTAACAGAGCCGCAGATACAGGCGCTCGTTGAGAAGACTACACCTGCGTTAAATACCGGATATACTGTGTTTCTGAATAATGGACGGGTTGGAATAAGGACTAACGGCATCACAAGGCTCGTCGGATCAACTGTCCTCTCCCAAAGCCAGTGGACACACATCTCAGCCGTGTATGATGCATCAATCAGTCAGTTCGCAATCTATGTGAACGGCAATCTGGATGCTTCCGCGGTAGTTGGTGCGGCAAGCCCGATGCCCAACACTGATTCGCTGAGGGTGGGCAGAAGCGTTGCAGGCAGTTACTTCAAAGGGCTGATAGACGAGCTGAGAATATGGAAGAAATCACTGACACAGGCAGAGGTGCAGAAGTTCATGAGGACAACGCTTGGTTCATCAACAGGCATTTACAGCAATCTGATCCTGTCCTATACATTTCAGGCAAAAGATGCGAGCTCGACATATTTCTCGACCAAGGACTGGTCAGGCAACGGCAACGACGGCAATAATGTGGGAGCGATCGCCTACAGCCAGGCAGACAGGCCAAGCTCCACAATTGCCCTAAACGACTGTGTGAAGCTGGACGGTGTCAACGATTATTTTCACGCGCCGGACGGCCCGGACCTCAGCCCCACTGTGGCGGTTACGCTTGAAGCATGGGTGTATCCGACGGCAACTGCGGGAACAAGGACAATTTTCCACAAGGGCCCGGCGGGAGGTGCATCAAACTATGCACTTAAGCTGAACTCAGGTGTCCTTGCTGCAGTGGTAAACAATGTGAATTTGACAACAACAATTTCCGTACAGACGAACAGGTGGTCGCATGTCGCGTTCACATACAATTCAAACAACGGTAACTATTTCTTCTATCTCAACGGAAGCAAAGTATCGTCCGGGGTAGTAAGTGCAGGCGGAATTCCTAACGGCTCTGACGATCTATACTTTGGCTCAAACGGAACAGGGCAGTTCTTTCAGGGTCTTCTTGACGAGATGAGGATCGCAAACTACGTAAAGCCGGAATACCAGATCAACAGGTTCCTGTTCGAATCGATCGAGCAGTCAAATCAGCCGTTCCCAGCACTTGTGAATGTCTGCTACAACCTTGACGGTTACGCGATCTCAAATTCAGACAACGGCAACACAGTGACTTTCGTGTCAGATGCAGGTTTCAGCGGAAGTTCTGCATTTGAAGATTCGCCGGTATCTCCTGTTAATCGCGCAGACGGCCGGGGCTACGACGATGGATTCATGATGACGACGGCATTCAAGAGAGCGCCGCAGACCGGAGCATCAGGCATTATCGTTGATTCCTTCGAAGTCTGCCTTGATACTACAATCAGCGACTTAAATTTGTATGTTGCGCTGAATCACACCGCTGAAGAAGAGCTGGAGATCTCTCTGCAAAGCCCTTCGGGACATACGGTAAGGGTTTTTGACAATAATATTCTTACGGCAAAGTCTGACAATGTGATTGCGGTCTTCAACGATCAGTCGGATTCGGCAATAGCAAACAGCGGAAGGTACACCGGGCTTGCTCCGCAAATCAGGCCGGCGGCAAATCTTAATGCTGTCTTTCAGGGTAAGAGAACTGCGGGATACTGGAAACTGATCGTCAACGATCAGACCGGCGCCGGAACGGGATTGCTCTATTCATGGGGAGTGCAGTTCAACAACGCCGCAACATTGAATTCCAACCTTTGTCTTCGTGTGTTTATGGAAGGCTTCTACAGGCCGGATGATTCATGTGTTGTTGACACTGTTGATGTTTACCTGAGGAATGATGTGTCGCCGTACCAGTATGAAGTTGGAGTGAAAGGAGAGACACCGGATGACAATTATACATTCAGATACACGTTTGATTCAGCATCGCTGGGATCATCTTACTACCTGCAGATAAGACACAGAAACTCCATACAGATCTGGAGCGCCAATCCCGTGACTTTTGATTTTCTAAGCGGCAATCTTAGATATGATTTCACACTCAGCGCCGATTCAGCATACGGTTCAAATCAGGTTCAGGTTGATTCTTCACCGCTCAGGTTTGCAATGTACGGCGGAGACGTGAATCAGGACGACATAGTTGACGGTACGGACACACAGCTCATTGACAACGATGCCGCGGCATTTCTCTCCGGATACGTTGTAACTGATGTGAACGGCGATGATTTTGTTGACGGAACCGATGCTTCCATCACCGGCAATAATGCTGATGCATTCATTTCTGCAATTACGCCGTGAGTGTTGATGATATGATTTGTGTATTGCTGTGATCAGTTCACTCGTGATTCCTCGAAATACGAAAAGTGCTTTTTCACGCATCCTCCGGAATTTCAGGATGCGTGCAAGGTTCATCTAAAAACATAAGTGGGAGAAAACGGATACAGAGTCCTCATCATAGATGATGAGAAGGAGTTGAGGCAAATGCTCGACAGAGTTCTCTCTATTGAGGGTTTTGAATGCATTCAGGCCCCGGATGCAAACAAGGGGCTTGAACTGCTCAAAGAGCAGGACTTCGATTGCATACTGTGCGATGTCAAGCTGCCCGATGCCTACGGTGTTGACCTTGTGAAGAATTTCAGAAAGATCAGGAGTTCATCTGAGATA
This sequence comes from uncultured Ignavibacteriaceae bacterium, assembly GCA_964615795.1. GTDB lineage: Bacteria > Bacteroidota > Ignavibacteria > Tepidaquicellales > Tepidaquicellaceae > JADJAH01. The sequence goes on along the minus strand of CAZTQR010000018.1, from coordinate 27,281 downwards.
ATTATTCTCACCGCATTCGGAAAGATCCATGACGGCGTGAATGCACTGAAGTACGGTGCATTCGATTACCTGCTGAAGGGCGAAGATAATGACAGGATAGTTCAGACTGTGACAAACGCCTGCGTGAAGTCGGAACTGAGCAGGAAGGTACTCGCTCTGAACAGCAAGCTTCACGGCGGAATTACATTCGACCACATTATTGGAAGTTCAAAGGCGATCCGGGATACAATTGAACTTGCCGCAAGAGTTGCTCCGACCGATGCAAACGTACTCATAACAGGTGCGACCGGAACAGGCAAGGAGGTATTCGCAAGAGCAATTCACTCCGCAAGCCTGCGTGCCGGCAAGCCCTTCCTTGCGCTGAACTGCGGCAGTTTCACGAGAGAACTTCTTGAGAGTGAACTCTTTGGATACAAGGCCGGCTCATTCACCGGGGCGGTAAAAGACAAGAAGGGGCTGATCGAAGAAGCTTCCGGCGGGACGCTCTTTCTTGATGAGATCGGTGAGATATCATCAGATCTGCAATCAAAATTCCTCAGAGTGCTTGAAACGGGTGACTATTTCCGGATCGGGGAGACTTCTCCAAGGCGGGCAAACTTCAGACTGATTGCTGCAACCAACAAGGACCTTGAACTTGAATCAGGTTCAGGACGATTCAGAAGCGACCTGTATTACAGACTGAATTCATTCAGGATTGACCTTCCGGATCTCACCTCCAGAAAGGAAGACATCATTCCGCTGGCCTCCTTCTTTGTAACACAATTTTCTGCAAAGCTCGGTAAAAATATTGCCGGCATGAGTGAAGAATTCAGGAAGTTACTAGAATTTCACAACTGGAAAGGCAACATACGTGAACTCCGAAATATCATTGAACGCGCCTGCATCATGGAAGACGAAAGCGAACTCACTCCGGCAAGCCTTCCGCTTGATTTCACACTTCAGTCACATAGCGGAAAGAACAATGAGCTTATGTCACTTGCCGAAGCCGAAAAGGAACACATTCTCAGGGTGATCCGCTCTGCTGAAGGAAATAAGCCGCGTGCCGCAGAGTTACTCGGCATCGGCCTCTCTACTTTATACAGCAAGCTAAAAGAATATAACCTTTGACAACAGCCCCGGCTTTTCCGAATAGTCTGTAATTCACATCCGTTCCAACCGGTCTTCAGTTTTCCCGATTCTGGAAAAGATTTCCGGAATCCGGAATACTTGATTTTCAAACCCGCACCGAAACACTCATTCCCGCTGAATAACCGCATTTACTTTCTGGCATAACAATTGCACTTCACATTCAAAAACACTGCACAATAAAATATGGAACTCGCAATACTGATCGTAACATCGGCAATCCTCTTTGTGATCTGTTTCTTTATGATCAATGCAATGGAGGAACTCTGATATGTACACAATATTATTCATCTTAAGCATTCCGGTATTCATTTACCTGTGCTATGCACTGATCAAACCGGAGAAATTCTGAATCAATCATTATGCAAATGTTTGAAGTAATATTGATCTTTGCAGTCACCGTACTTGCCGGCTTGCCTTTCGGAAAACACATGGCAAATCTCTTTGATGGCAAAAAAGATATTTTTGGATTCCTAGCCCCGCTTGAGAATTTTTTATTCAGGATCTCCGGCATTGACCCCGGCAGGCAAATGAACTGGAAGCAATTCCTTAAGGCGCTTATGACTATCAACTTTGTGTGGTTCATTTACGCGTTTGTGATACTGATGATACAGGGAAGCCTTCCGCTGAATCCTGACGGAAACCCATCCATGGCTCCCGACCTTGCATTCAATACTGCAATAAGTTTCCTAGTGAACTGCAACATTCAGCACTACTCGGGTGAAACCGGGGCAACGTACTTTTCGCAGATCTTCGTGCTGATGTTCATGCAGTTTGTTTCTGCGGCAACTGGCATTGCGGCATTTGCAGGCTTGCTCAGAGGGCTGAGGGAGAACGGCGGCAATTCGCTCGGAAATTTCTATGACCTCTTCGTGAAGTCACTTACAAGGATCCTTCTACCGCTTTGTATTGCAGTTGCATGTCTGCTGATGATCAGAGGAGTGCCAATGACATTTGACGGCAAGTTAGGCATCACAACCGTTGAAGGAAATGTTCAGAACATATCACAGGGGCCGGTCGCTGCTTTCTTGGCGATCAAGCACTTAGGCACTAACGGCGGCGGATTCTTCGGCGCCAATGCATCTAATCCTCTCGAGAATCCTGATCCTGTTACAAATGCAATTCTCCTATTCTCACAAGTTCTGATTCCCGTTGGCTGTGTGTTTGCCACAGGCTATTATTTGAGAAGAAAGAAGCTCGGCTATGTGATATTCGGTGTAATGACTGTCGGATTTCTTCTGCTCTTCATTCCGACTGTGATATCGGAAGTGAACGGCAATCCGAAACTGGATGAGCTTGGCATCGCACAACCGCTTGGCAATACGGAAGGGAAGGAAGTCAGATTCGGTCCCGCAACATCAGCGTACTGGAGTATTGTTACAACGATCATTTCCACTGGTTCCGTAAACTCAATGCACGACTCCTTCATGCCTCTCTCCGGCACAATGCAGATGCTGGGAATGATGACGAATGCGTTTTACGGCGGAGTGGGAGCGGGGATGCTGAACTACTTCATCTTCCTGTTAATAGCAGTGTTTGTTAGCGGACTGATGATCGGAAGGACGCCGGAGTTTCTTGGAAAGAAGATCGGGATAAGGGAGATGAAGATAGCCACGATCGTTGCGCTTCTGCACCCGTTGCTGATTCTCGGAGGCACCGCTGTCGCATCTTACATATTCGTGAACTTTCCGGAAGCTGCGTGGAAAGTGAAGCCCTCTTCATGGCTGAACAATCCCGGGTTTCACGGCTTCAGCGAAATGCTCTATGAATTCACTTCAGCCGCGGCAAACAACGGCAGCGGATTTGAAGGGCTGGCAGACAACAACTTCTTCTGGAATTATTCCACAGGCATCGTCCTGCTTCTCGGAAGATTCATTCCGATAATTGGTCCGGTTGCAATAGCAGGCCTCCTGGGATCGAAGCAGAGGATTCCCGAAAGCGCCGGATCACTCAAGACAGAGAACATCACATTTGGCATCATGACCTTTGCGGTTATCGTTATAATTGCTGCTCTGTCGTTCTTCCCGGCTCTTGCGCTCGGTCCGGTTGCAGAATTTTTAAGTATAAACTGAATTGAAGAGAAGAAAAGAATTAAGACTGCTTGACAGGAAACTCATGAAAGAGAGTTTCATACAGGCGTTTGTAAAACTCAACCCGGCGGTACAGCTTAAGAATCCTGTGATGTTCACCGTTGCCGTGGGAACCGCCGTGATGCTTGCGGTTACAGCCTTATCGCTTGTCAGTCCTGAATCAGGCCACGGTTCATTTTCATACAACTTCTCCGTGTTCGCACTCCTGTTGCTTACGCTTCTGTTCGCAAACTTTGCCGAGGCAGTTGCCGAAGCGCGGGGAAAAGCCCAGGCGGAATCTCTAAGAAAGACCAGGGAAGAGACGGAGGCAAAAAGAATCAGGGAGAACAGGCCGGGATTTGAGATAGAGTGGGAAACAGTTGCTTCCGCATCGCTTGAGAAAGGAGATATATTCTACTGCGAAGCCGGCGACATCATTCCTGCTGACGGAGAAATAATAGAAGGCATGGCAAGCATTGACGAATCTGCAATCACCGGTGAATCTGCACCTGTGATAAGGGAGGCCGGCGGCGACAAGAGCGGTGTAACCGGAGGCACGAAGGTGCTCTCTGACCGCATCAAAGTGATGATCACTTCAGTCCACGGCGAATCTTTCCTGGATAGAATGATCGCACTTGTGGAAGGCGCCAAAAGGCAGAAGACTCCGAATGAGATCGCCCTAACAATTCTTCTCTCAGGATTCACGATCGTCTTTCTGATAGTGTGCATTACACTCAAGCCGTTCTCCGATTACTCCGGCGCGGAAGTCAGCATTGCCGCACTGGTGTCGCTGTTTGTTTGCCTCATACCCACTACCATCGGCGGACTTCTTTCTGCCATCGGCATCGCCGGAATGGACAGGGCGCTCAGGGCAAATGTGATTTCAAAATCGGGAAGGGCGGTTGAAACTGCAGGCGACATTGACGTGCTTCTGCTTGACAAGACTGGGACAATAACCATCGGAAACAGGAAAGCTACGAACTTCTATCCGGCCGGAAACATGAACATGGAAGAGTTCATATCCATTTGCGCGCTCAGCTCAATGCCCGATGAAACGCCTGAGGGCAGGAGCATAGTTGAACTTGCTCACTCAAGGACATCCGCTGATCCGTCGAGGCCGATAAGGGAAACAATCAAGTTCACGGCAGAAACCCGTACCAGCGGAGTTGTGCTTGAAGACGGGACGGTGATCAGGAAGGGTGCATTCGATGCGATCAGAAACCGGACCGAACGCGCCGGGCATGAGTTTCCGGAGGAAGCAATTCCTGTGATAGAAAATATTTCCGGCAACGGCGGCACGCCTCTTGTCGTTTCGGTAAACGACAAGGTGACAGGAGTTATCGAGCTCCAGGACATAATCAAAACAGGGATCAAAGAAAGGTTCGAAAGACTGCGCAGGATGGGTGTCAAGACCGTCATGGTCACGGGAGACAACAAGCTCACCGCGAAGTACATATCTGAAAAAGCCGGCGTCGATGATTTCATTGCCGAAGCAAAACCTGAAGACAAGCTGATGTACATCAGGAAAGAGCAGGCAAGCGGTAAGCTTGTTGCAATGATGGGAGACGGCACAAACGATGCACCGGCGCTTGCTCAGTCTGACGTTGGTGTTTCCATGAACAGCGGCACGCAGGCCGCCAAGGAAGCCGGCAACATGGTTGATCTGGACAATGATCCGACAAAGCTGATCGAGATCGTGGAGATCGGAAAGCAACTTCTGATAACGAGGGGAACGCTGACCACTTTCAGCATAGCAAATGATGTTGCAAAGTACTTTGCGATCGTGCCTGCACTGTTCATGAGTTCCATTCCCGCTCTCTCAAAACTGAATATAATGGCGCTGTCAGGCCCGGAAAGCGCAGTGCTGTCTGCTGTAATTTTCAATGCATTGATCATTCCTCTTCTCATACCGCTTGCGCTGAAAGGGGTTCCTTACAAACCCATAGGCGCTACAGCACTTCTGAGAAGAAACCTGCTCATTTACGGACTTGGCGGTATGATCGCACCTTTTGCCGGTATAAAAGCAATAGACATGCTGATTTCAATATTCTTTAATTAACTGAAATGAAAGAGAATCTATTCATATCAATCAGGCTTACGTTGGCAGCTATAGTGGTTTTCTCCGGCCTCTATACATTTGCTATTCTCGGTGCGGCAAAATTTCTCGGGCCGGCCGGAGGAAAAGTGGCGCTCTATGATCCTTCCGGAGTCAACACCGGGGCCGTTTTGCTGGGACAGGCATTTTCAGGACCGGAATATTTCTGGGGAAGGCCTTCTGCAGTAAATTATGATGCATCAGGTTCAGCAGGAAGCAACAAGGGGCCGGCAAACCCTGAATATCTGGAACTGGTAAAGCAGAGAATTGACACCTTTCTTGCGCATAATCCGGGAGTTGAAAGAAACAGTGTCCCTTCTGAACTTGTAACGGCAAGCGGCAGTGGACTTGATCCCGACATATCAGCGTCCTCCGCCCTGATACAGGTGCCGAGGATCTCTGCGGCCCGCGGAATCCCGGAAGCAGTGATAAGGGAATTAATAGACAAACTGACATCAGCTCCGGTGCTGGGACTGTTTGGAACAGAGCGTGTAAATGTTGCCAAACTGAATATTGAACTCGATGGACTTGAGAAGTAAAATTGCAACAGCCGTACTGATCCTGACATTGACGGGTCCGCTCGCTTATGGACAGAGCATTGAAGAGAGCGGCCTTGGCATTAGCGGATATATTGAGTCGTATTATGGCTATGACTTTGACGAGCCTGATGATCATTTAAGGCCATTCTTCATATACAATTTCAACCGAAGCAATGAGGTTAATGTGAATCTCGCATTTGTTAAATTGACATATCAAAAGGAAAGAGTGAGAGGAAATATGGCACTGATGGCCGGTACTTATGCAAATGCAAATCTCGCATCCGAAACCGGAGTGCTTAAGAACATCTATGAAGCAAATGGCGGAGTAAAACTGTCTGAAGACCATGAGCTCTGGATAGATGCGGGAATACTGCCTTCTCACATAGGATTTGAATCTGCTGCAGGAAAAGACTGCTGGACACTGACAAGAAGCATACCTGCTGAAGGATCGCCGTATTATGAAGCCGCGGTAAGGTTATCGTACGGAACGGAAAAAGGTGACTGGTACTTTGCAGGACTTGTCATGAACGGATGGCAGAGGATAACGAGGGTCAACGGCAACAGCACTCTTGCATTTGGAACTCAGGTCACTTATAAAATCACTGACAAACTGCTGTTGAACAACAGCACTTTTACAGGCAACGACAATCCTGACAGTACGAAGGCGGCAAGATACTTTGCAGATACATATCTGATCTGGAACATAAGTGAGCGCTTTGCCCTGACGGCGGGTTATGATATTGGCATTCAGAAAAAATCGCCAGGCAGTGATGAATTTAAGACGTGGTACAGCCCGGTTGGAATTCTCAGGGCTGTCATTGGCAAAGGATTTTCGGCTTCACTTCGTGCCGAATATTTTCACGATCCCTCGCAGGTGATCTTTGCAACGGGCACCGAAAACGGATTCCGGACTTTCGGTTACTCACTGAATGTTGATTACAAAGTGACCGACAATGCTCTTGTCAGGATAGAAGGCAGAGGCTTCGACAGCAAAGATAAGATCTTCAGCAAGAACGGCGTTCCTGGAAATTCGAATTTCGCAATCACAACTTCTATTGCAGTTTCATTCTGATGGAAGACGAAAGATCAAAAGCGGCCGACAAGTACCTCGAATCCCTTAAGCAAAGCGAAAAGGGAAGGCTGAAGATATACATCGGCATGAGTGCAGGAGTAGGCAAGACTTACAGGATGCTGCAGGAAGCTCATGCAATGCTGAAGAACGGAATCAATGTAGCTGTGGGCTATGCTGAAACTCACGGAAGAAAAGAAACCGAGCACCTCCTCGAAGGGCTTCCCCTCATACCAAGGCGCGAAGCATTTTACAAAGGCAAGCGCCTGCAGGAACTTGATGTGAGTTCCGTGATCATACTCCACCCCGAGTGGGTAATCATAGATGAGCTGGCGCATTCCAACATTCCCGGAAGCCGGAATGAAAAAAGGTATCAGGATGTAATTGAGATTCTGGACGCGGGGATCAATGTAATCACTGCCGTGAACATACAGCACATTGAGAGCATCAATGACGAAGTCAGGAAGATAACAGGTGTTGAAGTCAAGGAAAGGGTTCCTGACAAGTTTCTCAGAATAGCGGACGAGGTTGTCAACATTGACCTGACATCCGAAGAACTGATTGCACGTCTTAAGGAAGGCAAGATATACGACAAAGAGAAAGTGAAGCAGGCGCTTGACAATTTCTTTCAGTCGGAGAAGATACTTCAGCTCAGGGAACTGGCTCTAAAGGAAGTGGCAACTCAGGTCGAAAGGAAGGTCGAGACTGAAGTTGAAAAACCCCGTCAGCTAAGGCATGAGAAGTTTCTCGCATGCATAAGCAGTAATTATGAAAAAGCAAAGAAGATCATCAGAAAGACATCGAGGCTTGCTAACTACTACAACAGCGACTGGTATGTGCTTTATGTTCAGAATCCTTCAGAGTCATTTGACAAGATACCGCTGGATCTCCAAAGGCATTTGCTGAACAACTTTCAGCTTGCAAACCAGCTTGGCGCTGAGGTAATACAGATACAGGCGGTGAGCGATAACCGGGATGCGGCGCAAAGATCAGCCGCGGTGATAAGGAAAGCAAGATCGGCAAATCTCGCAGATGCAATTGAGGAGATCATCAATGAGAAGGGAATCACAACAGTATGCATCGGCAAACCGACGCCGGGGATCTTTGAGGTGATGTTTAAGACGGATATATTAAACAGAATTTACAAGGTCTTGTCTGAAAAGGACGTTGACCTTGTGGTCTTATCGTGAAGAAATGAACATTCGAAATAAAGTAAGAACCGGTACGCTGTTCCTGTTCATTCTCCTTCTGCTTACGGCAGGGCTGGGAATCTTTTATGTTGTGAAGATCAAGAACCTTTCCCGGAATATTCTAAAGGACAATTATGAATCCCTCGAATACTGCCATGCAATGCAGAAGAGCCTGCTGCTGATGACAACAGATTTTGGCGCGGGTCTGAATGAGTTTTCAAAGAACCTGAAACTGCAGGAAGGAAACATTACAGAGGAAGGTGAAAAGGAAGCTACGGTGAGTGTCAGGGCTGGCTATGAGTCTGTCAGGAAGTACGGGAAGCTTGAACTGAATGAGCTCAGAATTATTGGCGATGACCTTAACAGGATCATAAGGATCAACCTTGATGCGATCAATTCGAAGAGTCTTGCAACAAATGAACAAGCGAAAGAAGCCGTTACAGTGCTTTCAGTGATGGCTACACTTGTGCTCATTATCGGGCTTGTCTTTACAGTGAACTTCCCATCTCTAATTACAGTACCAATTGGCAAACTGAAACTCGCTGTCGGTGAAATTTCAAGGAAGAACTATTCACACAGGGTGCATCTGAATACGGGAGATGAGTTTACGGAACTTGCTCAAACATTCAATTCGCTGGCGGAACGTCTTGAAATGTACGAGCACAGCAATCTGAATCAGCTTATGTTTGAAAAGAGCAGGGCGGAGTCGGTGATAAACTCGCTGAAAGATGCCAGCATCGGAATTGAATCATCGGGGAAAGTTCTATTTGCAAACAAGCAGTCTCTTGCTTTGCTGAACCTGACGGCTTCGGAGATCGTCGGAAAGGATGCCGAAGCAATCGCCTCTTCAAATGATCTTTTCAGGTATGTTTACAGGGATGCCGGAAGTGCGCCGTTCAAGATCGTTGCCGAAGGAAAGGAAAACTATTTCATCACTGAAAGATATCCCGTGGCAATCGACGATAAGGAGATCGGTTATGTGATAGCACTAAAGAATATCACTTCATTTCAGGAGAAGGATACTGCCAAGACGAATTTCCTCGCGACAATCTCACACGAACTCAAGACTCCGCTCGGCTCCGCCGATCTCGGTCTCAAACTGCTTGCAAACAGAAAGACGGGAGAGCTTAATGAGATGCAAAGGGAGATCGTACATGACCTGCAGATGAGCAATGCAAGACTCCTCAAGCTTGTAAGCGAACTGCTTGACATGTCGCAGGCGGAAACCGGCAATATCAACCTGAACATGACGGAAGTGGATCTCGGAGATGTAATTGATGAGGTTACCGCCACTCTCAGACAGCAAGCTTCTGAGAGGGAGATAAGTATCACTACACAGGTTGAAGGGAACATACCCTGCGCTGTGGCTGATAAGGAAAAGGCAGCATGGGTTATCATAAACCTTATCTCCAACTCAATAAGATACTCGCCCGAAAGAAGCGGAATAGTTGTTGCCGCTCAGAGAGAAGGGATTTCGGGAGTTTCTGTGTCTGTGATTGACAACGGCCCGGGAATACCTGTTCAGTACAGGGACAAGATATTCAGGAGATTCTTCAAAGTGCCTGACGGGACAGGTAAGCATAAAGGAACGGGGCTCGGGCTTTCTATATCCAAGGAATTTGTTGAGGCAATGGGCGGAAGCATTGAGTTCAATCCTTCTTCATCCGGAGGTTCACACTTCAAAGTTACTTTCAGGTCCGGTCAGCGGGAACAGGGTTAGATTAACTAACGAACTTCTGTGTCCCGGCCCGACGATCACTACAATATCAGATCCCCGACATCCAGAAAACAATGAGAGCCATACTCTCCTTCAGGCAGAATGCCGCCGCACCGCCGGATGTCAGCTCTTTGCCTGATGCAACACAGTCCGCGTTCATATCGTTGAACGAGCAGATCTCCTTTGCCCTGAGCAAGTGAAAATTGTCTGACACAACTATGATCTTCTTCCAGGACAAAGAGTTGTAAAGATGGTCTCTCACAAAATGAAGCTGTTCGACTGTTGAGTTTGAGGTGTTTTCAAGTATGAGATCACCGGGATCAACTCCGAACTTTATCAGCTCATTCTTGGACACTTCTCCTTCGGTCAGTTCATTTGGCGATCCTCCGCCCGTAATAACTATTTTCGGCACGATCCCTTTCTTGTAAATCTCATATCCCTTCAATATTCTCTCTCTCAGAACCGGCGAAGGTCTGTTGCCTCCCCAAACGGCCGCACCAAGAATGACGCCGCTGTCTGCATTCCTTTCATTGCTGTTGTATCTTGAGCTGTCGTCTGTGTAGTTCAGTACGTTCAGAAACACTGCCAATATTCCCGTTGCGCAGATGAAAAGAAATATGAAGAGTGAACGGAAGAATTTCAGTTCACCATTTGCAGACGTGCTTATTACAAGAAAAAGAGAAAGCAGAAAGACTGTTGAGATTATGAAAACGGCCACAGCTGTGATCTTGATCTCCTTGGCACCGGCAATATCTGAATACACCAATGAGGCCAGTGACAATGCGGAGACACTCAGCAGTGTAAAGGAAGCAAATCCGCCGAAACCTGTGTCTCTGAGCAGGGCTACTATTATGAATAACAGCAGAAGTCCGAACAGAAAAAGCGAGATCACATTTCCTGTCTTGAACTCAAGGAACGACAACGCAAGTCTTTGATTCTTATACCTCAGGAAATGCAGATATACAAAGGAAGCGGCCTCTATCAGCAGTATGATTATAAGAACTGACTTATTGCGTTTGATATTGGTGTCGGTTAATTATTGAACTCGATCAAACTTAGCGGATTTGCCAATAAGTAAAAAGACAATGGCTGGGTCTCAATCAGGATACAGCAATCAGTTCCGGAAGGGACACTTTGCGTATTCGCAGGAACAAATCTGCACGGATTGCGGGAGCAGGAATTGTGCGTTCAGTTCGAACTTGTCTATTGTAATTTTTTATTCATTTGTTGATTTTGCGCTAATCAAATCTATTAGACAATGCTGCTCGAAGTAAAGAATCTGAAGACTTATTTCTATACCGATGACGGAGTTTCCAAAGCCGTTGACGACGTAAGCTATTCGCTTGACCGCGGTGAGACGCTCGGGCTTGTCGGTGAATCCGGATGCGGAAAGAGCGTATCGGCATTGTCAATCATGAGGCTCATACCCGATCCGCCGGGAAAGATAGTCGGCGGCGAGATATTGTTTGACGGGAGGAATCTCCTCAGCCTGACGGAAAGGGAGATGCAGGAGGTAAGGGGCAATGACATCGGAATGATCTTTCAGGAACCGATGACATCGCTGAATCCCGTTTTCACATGCGGAGATCAGATAGGAGAAGCCGTCATGCTTCATCAGAAGCTCACCAAGGAAGAGGCAAAGGCAAAAGCAATAGAGATGCTCAGGCTTGTAGGTATTCCCGCACCCGAGCAGAGATATAATGAATATCCGCATCAGCTTTCCGGCGGAATGAGGCAGAGAGTTATGATTGCCATGGCCCTGTCATGCAATCCGGATCTCCTCATTGCTGATGAACCGACAACAGCGCTTGATGTCACAGTTCAGGCACAGATCCTTGAACTGATAGGCAAACTGCAGAAAGAGCTTGGAATGGGTGTGATAATGATCACGCACGACCTTGGAGTGATTGCGGAAGTTTGCACAAAAGTGGCGGTGATGTACGCTTCAAAAGTGGTTGAGTACGGAACTGTTGACGAAATATTCTACAATCCAAAGCATCCGTACACTATCGGACTGATGAACTCGATTCCGAAACTCAACAAGAAAAAAGCAAGGCTTGCCACGATCGAAGGCAGCGTTCCTCCTCCTACTCATTATCCCGTGGGATGCCATTTCTGCACAAGGTGCACTTATGCGGTACAGAAATGCTGGGATCAGGAACCGGCTCTTGAAACCGTTGGCCCGAACCACACAGCGGCCTGCTGGAGGATCGGCGAACTTGATTTCTCAAAGAAGGCAGACGAAGTAACTGCCTGAGATCAGTTCCGCTTTAAGACAGACCGGCAATCCGGAGCTCAACCGGAATACATCCGCACCACACAATTCAATGATCAATTTGTCATTCCTTAAACTGCCAATTCACGATTGGCGCACTCCGGTTAATTGATATATATAAGCATGATCACTGAACAGTGGTTATGAGGAAAATATCTGAATTGGATTTGGAATGGGTTCAAGCTAATATCTGATATGAACATACTCATCAGAAACGCCTCTCAGGTTGTCACTTGTGCGGGCAGTTCCGTTCCGAGGGCAGGCAGGGCGCAATCAGAGATTGGAGCTGTTTACAACGGCAGTGTTCTTATTTCCGGAGAGGTGATCGCCTTTGCAGGATCCGAAAGTGAGCTGATGGCATTTCTTTCAGAGGAGAAGCCGGAGATTGATATAGAATATGATGCAGAGAACAAGGTGGTAATGCCCGGTTTTGTGGATTCTCACACGCATTTCGTTTTTGCCGGATCCCGTGAAAATGAATATGAGATGAGGCTTGCCGGCAGATCGTACAAAGAGATCGCGGATTCGGGCGGAGGAATATGGTCAACAGTTAAGCAGGTCAGAAATTCATCCGAAGAAGAGCTTGCGGTTGCTTCGCTCCGGAGACTGGAGAAGTTCTTTCAGTACGGCACAACAACATTGGAAGGCAAATCAGGTTACGGGCTTGACACCGGAAATGAGCTTAAAATGCTCAGAGTTCTGAACCTGTTGGCACATGAAAATCCTCTCGGCATGGACATAGTCCCGACCTTTCTCGGAGCGCACTCAATCCCGAAAGAGATATCCAAGGCTGATTACATTGAACTTCTTTGCAATGAACTCATACCCGAAGTTGCCGCCGGCAAACTTGCACGGTATATAGACATATTCATCGAAGAGGGTTATTTCGATGCGGATGATGCGGGGCGGATTCTCGGCAATGGCAGGGAATACGGGCTTACGCCGAGAACTCACATAGATCAGTTCAATTCAATCGGAGGAACTCAGGCAAGCCTGACACACGGCGCAGTTTCTCTTGACCATCTTGAAGTTATGACTGATTCAGATATTGACCTTTTGAGATTGCACAATGACAAGGCAGAACGCAAAGCTACGGCAGGTCTTCTTCCCGGCGTATCCTATTTCCTCGGAATTCCTTATGCTCCCGCAAGAAAACTGATAGACGCGCAAGTGCCGGTCCTTATAGCAACGGATTTCAATCCGGGCAGTTCGATGAGCGAGAATATGCAGATGATGATGTCTCTCGCTTCTACTCAGATGAAAATGTCTGCGGAAGAAATAATCACATCTGTTACGATCAACCCGGCATACTCTCTCGGACTTGAAGACAGGATCGGGAGTATTGAACCCGGAAAGCAGGCGGATATTCTGATCTTTGACATCCCTTCCTACAAATACATAATCTATAACTTTGGTGTGAACAATCTTGAATGTGTGATCAAGAAGGGGAGGCCGTTCAGGATCAGCGAGTTCGCACCGCTTACTGATACCGGAACATGAGCAGGATCATCTTAATAATACTGCTGTCACTGATTGCAGGAAGCAGCAGCTTTTGCAGGAAGGCAAATCCTCCGGGAACAAATGTCACAACATCCGGAGGGCAGAAGGTTCAGGTTGAAAAGAGCGATACGCCCTACTCAATAGAGGTATTTGCAGAGGGGCTCTCTGTTCCGTGGAGCATGGCCTTCACGGATTCCGGAAGAATGCTTTTGACTGAACGGACGGGCAGTCTCAGGCAAATAGTTGACGGCAAACTTTTCGAAAAACCGCTGAAGGTGTTTGAAGATGTTGCCGCCGAAGGCGAAGCAGGGCTGATGGGCCTTGCAGTGGATCCGGATTATGCAAACAACAAGTACATATACGTGTCTTACGCCTACGAATCAGGCAGCGGGATGAAAGTCAAAGTGGTCAGATTCAGGGACGAAGGTGATTTGCTGTCTGATGAGAAAGTCATATTCGACAATATTCCCGCAGAGTCATATCACGCCGGATGCAGGATCAAGTTCGGACCGGACGGAAAGCTCTATGCAACCACGGGAGATGCCGGTGAAAGGGAACTTTGCCAGGACAAGGATAACTTGTACGGGAAGATTCTGAGAATAAATCCCGACGGAACTGTTCCCGGCGATAATCCATTTCCCGGGAATCCGGTATGGAGTTACGGGCACAGGAATCCTCAGGGAATTGACTGGTATCCGGGAACAGGGATCATGTATTCAACTGAGCACGGTCCTTCCGGCTTTGACGGTCCGGGGGGCGGAGATGAAGTTAATGTGATCGTGAGAGGTGGAAACTACGGATGGCCTGAAGTTTCTCATGAAGAAAGCAAAGAGGGAATGATCTCTCCGGTACTTGTTTACACGCCTGCCGTAGCTCCGGCAGACTGCATGTTCTACAGGTCAGGTGTGATCGAGCAGTTCAGAAACAATCTGTTCATTGCATGCCTGCGCGGCAATGCGGTCATCAGGGTGGTGGTGGATGAGAATGATCCCGGAAAAGTGGTGAGTGCGGAAAAGATCAATGAGATAAAGTACGGAAGGATTCGTGAGATCGCGGAAGGCCCCGACGGCAGTATCTATTTTTCCACAAGCAACCGTGACGGCAGGGGAAGGCCTGCTGAGAATGATGACAGAATCTTCAGAATCAAAGCGAAGTAAACCCGTTCCCGGATTAGGTTGCAGACAGCAGGTCAGTTGACTTTCGGGAGCTCCAAAGAAGTGTCCTTTGATTCGATCTCCCTCCAGATCTTCTGGCAGGGAAACTGATTTTCGTAAAGCGCGCGTGAGATCATCACGGAATCTATACCCATTTTTTCTAGGTCCATAACCTTCTTCAGATCGTTGTAAGAAGAGATCCCTCCCGCTGAAGTGACCTTCAGTTTTGTGTTCTGTGCGATCTCAATGAGACGCTCAACATGAGGACCCGAAAGATTGCCGACCCTCGTAACATCCTGATAGATCACCCTCTTGACTCCAAGCGCTTCCATTGTCTTTGCAAACTCAAGCGGAGTGATATTCGCATAGTTTATCCACCCGTCCATTACAACGTTGTTCAGCTTTTCATCAATGCACACAGCAAGCTTCGAGGCGGAAAACTCATCAAGGAACTGTCTGATAAGATCATGATTGGTAAGCGCTGCAGTCCCCATCACTACTCTGTAAACTCCCAGCTCTTCTATCACCCATCTTGCGGTTTCAATGTTTCTTACTCCGCCGCCAAGCTGAATAGGAACATCAATTGAAGTCGTGATCTCTCTGATCATGTCTGCATTCCTCATATCACCGTAAATTGCACCGTCAAGATCAGTGATATGAATCGCCTTAAAATTCTCTTTCCTGAAAAGCTTGGCTATCTTGATCGGGCTTTCGGAATAAAACTCGGTGTTTTCCTCGAGGCCCTGAATCACCCTCACGCACTTTCCGTCTTTTATGTCAATGACAGGAATTACAAGCATGACTATTTCCTCACTATTGCAACTTTTCCCTTGCCCACTTTACTGCCGTCGCTGTTGAATGCTACTATAATGTAAACTCCCGAAGGAGCAAGCTCGCCGTTGCTGTTTTGTCCGTTCCAGGATGCGATCCTTCCGCCGGGCGATTCAAACTCCGTGAAGATGCTTCCGCTTACAGACATGATCTTGATGCTTGAATTTTCCACAAGTCCGTCAATCTTAAGGTCAACTGACGAAGGGATAACGTACGGATTCGGTGATACTATGATCTTGTCAAAATCGTTAACCGGTTCAACCGCATCAGTCCTGTACGAAGACAATCCGTTTTGAGTCCCGAAGTAAGCCCTTCCGTTCTTGGAACTGATGGCTATGGTGTTTACCTTGTTTGCAAGAAGCGGGGTCTGAGAAGCGTTCAGCTGCTGTATGAGAGTTGCGCCGTCAGATGAAAGGTGAAACACTCCGTTCGATTCCGTTCCGATCCACTTGTCGTTCAGAATGTCATTGGCGATAGTTACGCAGTTCTCTGTGAAAGGCACTCGAAGATTTCCGGAAATGATCCCGAGCTTCTGCGGCCTTGGCGGAGAAGAGGGATTCTGTATGGCTCCGAGCGGATTTGCAATTATGAACACTCCGTTGTTGGTTGTGATCCATACTTCATTGTTCTTTTCCACAATGAGGTAAGTGATGTTCGTGATCTCAGAGCCGAACTCTCCGATATCGTAGAATCCGTAAATATCATCGGCAGGATTCTCGATCGAACCGTTCTCATTGAAGAAATATACTCCCGAACGCGAACCCGCTGTAACAACCCACTTTGTATTGTATGAGTCAACAGCTATCTGCGACAGTATTGATGCCGCTATGGAAGAAGGATTCAGGAATCTGAGCCACTGATCTCCGTAATACGCGTACATTGAACTGCCCGAATTCGTGCCGAAGAAAGTTACCCAGAATGCTCCGTTAAGATCGTAAGCACCTCCGTAGGAAGCACAAAAGTTCGGGTCATTTGATATGCCGGGAAGTATTGAGTTGGAAGGATTGAAGTTCATTATCTCGCTTCCTTTGATCATTGTAGGGCCGCCGCCGAAGCCAAGGGCCCACACGGCCCCGTTGCCGTAAACTATTTTCTGAAACCAGTTGGAATTGCCGATCTCCGGATGAGTGCTGAGATTATAGTTTTCCCAATTGTTGCCGTCAAACCTGTAAAATCCGTTTGTCGGCAAACCGCCCGCTGCCCAGATACTTCCGTTGTCATCCAGTGTTACCTGGCTGAAGATGTTCGTATATGGGCTGTTGGGGAAAATATAATCAACGTTGCCGTTGATCCTGATCCCGTTGTCTGTGTACCCGGAAATTATCCAGTCATTCCGGCTGTCCCTTGCAAGCACTGAATAGTTTGCGGCATCGAGGTACTCAGATACATTCGGAAGATCCGAAAGCGGGGCAACGAGAAGGTTGCTTCCGCCAATGAAAAAGATCCTGTCATTCATCATCTGAATGTCTTTTGTGGCACGCGAGGAAACGTTGCCATTCGGATATGGCGCCCAGCTTGTTCCGTTGTAGTAACTGAACCCGCCGTCAGATCCGGCAAACACAAGCTGGCCCGATGTCTCCACGGTTCTTACCTCGGCATTGAGCGGAGCGACGTTGTAATTTGACCATGATGCAGGATTGTTGAGATTCGAATTAACATAATTTCCCCATGCAACACCCGACTTAGTGGCCGCATACAGAAGATTGCCGCTTGATGCCAGAGCGTAAACAGTGGTGTTAACCGGAAATCCGCCCAGCTTGTAGTACGGTGCGTCAATGAATGTGAGATTGCTTACAGAAACCTTGTGTATCCCGTAACCAGTGGCAACAAACATAAAGTTACCGACCGGATAAAGGAAGTTAATGATCTTGTTTGATTCCGTGGAGTTCTTGATATCGAATATATATTTCCAGGAAGATGAACCAAGGTCAAGAATGGAAATTGATCCGTCGGATGCGCCGATCCACAGCCTTCTGTTCTTGTCTATTGCAAGTGAGGTGAGATTGATATTGATCAATCCGTCCAGATTGGAGTATTTCTTCACAACAGTTCCGGATTGATTGTCAACTGCAAATAGTCCGCCTTTTGATGCGCAGTATGTCTGGTTGCCGGCCGAGTCAAAGGCAATAGATGTTACGCTCTTAAGGTCTGTGTAATTTATCCACTGGGCTTCCTGTGAATAGCCTGCTCCCGCAGTTAAAAGCATCAGCAGAGCTGCGATGAATCTCGAGATCATTTTGTCAGAAGTTTTGCTTGTTCAAAAAGGCGTAAGCAGAAGCTATGGCATGAAGTGAATTTGGAAAAATGGCATACCCGGTTCAGTAGATCCTGATAAGTCTGTTCAGTTTATTATTACAACACTTGTATAGACATTATTATCCTTCACGGCGTCATTTGAGTTGTTATACGGATCTATGGTGAATGTAAGATCATATGTTCCCGGGCCGCCGTTGCCGCCCGGGCCTATCACCACATTGAAAGTGAATGTCTGCGTCTGGTTGTCGTCAAGCGCATTCATGTTTTCGAAATTGTTTACCTGCGGATCTGTTGCTCCTCTTCTCACCATCTTCAGATTGACCTGCGTCTGAGTTGACCTGTCAGCGGGGCAATCTGTTGTGGAGTTGTTTGCCACAGTGAACGTCAGTGTGAAATTCTGATTTACATCGGCCGATGCCGGGAATGACTGTGATGTAAGCCGCAGATCCGGCCTGCCGTTGTCACCGCAACAGGAAGCGAAAAAAACTGAAAGTGTGAACAGGCCAAGAGCCTGAAGAGTTCTTTTTGTTTTGTTCATCGCTAATTAGTTTTTCAAAAAAATAGTAGCTTGAATCCGAATTATAAATACTCAAAAAAAATCTGAAGCCGGCAAATGATCATTGCCATTGGCCGGCCTCAAAATCAGCTCCTTATTTTACTAGCAGCATTTTTTTCGTTTCAGAGAATCCTTCTGTAACAAGCCTGTAGTAATAAACTCCGCTCGGGTATGATGCCCCGGCGAATGTTGCCCTGTAGCTTCCGGGACTCATTACGTCATTCGCGATAACCTCGATCTCTTTTCCAAGCATATCGTAAACTGCAAGCTTCACTCTTTGGGTCTTTGCCACATCAAATGTGATTATCGTCGAAGGATTGAAAGGATTCGGATAGTTATACCCGAGTCCGAACTTCTCCGGAATAATTGATGAGATCTGGCTGATGCTGACATTGGTCCTCTTGAGAGTAAGTATGTTCGCATTTGATGATTGCGTGGAATCGTATCCGTTATAAGCCCATGCCCTCCATGAGCATCTCACCGAGTCGCCCGTCGTTCCCAATGTATTTGCAAGCGAATCAAGAAGACTGTTGCGGATGCTGAGAACTGAATCCGCTCCGTTATTGTCGCTTGTGAAAATGTAATCGAGAGTTGTGCCTATCCTTCTTAACTTCATCTTGTACCTGAGTGAAGGATGGCTTCCTGCCCGGTTCCAGGTGAATTTCTCAAGGTTTGAATTATTGGAGGATGTCTGTATGCTTGAGAGTGACGGCGGTGAAACGACAGTGTAAGGAACATATGTGAGAACGATCCTGAATGCCGCATCGCTTGTATCACCCTGTGAAGGATTTGCCGAATTCATAACTCTCACCCTTGCCTGATCCGTGAATCCGATGTAGGGTATTGTCCATGCGAACTCTCTCTGCTGTGCCGGCAGATTGTTCTGAATGACGTTCCATGTTGTTCCGTTGTTGGTAGAATATTCCAGATTCACATTCCCTCCGCTGATAGAGGTCCCCCAGTATATCCTTGCCGTCGTGAGAGTCCTGAATGTTTCACCTCCGTTGGGGTAAGCAGTAAAGATCGGCCTGTCAGAGTCAGTTAAGCAGAATGCCGCTTCTGCGGAGTTTCGAATAAGCGCACCCGGCTGATCTCCGAAGTCCATTATAACGCTCCCGCCCGGCACAATGTCGCAATAGCTCATAATGGTGCCGGCAGTGGGGTGAGTCGGGCCGGAGTAACAGCCGCCTTCAACTTCCACACAGGTATCTAACGGGCCTCCTGACCATGAACAGTTGTGAGTATGGGGAGATCCGAAATTATGTCCCATCTCGTGTGCGATCACTACTACGTCATAGGAATATGCAGGAAGCTGATTGATCGTTCCGTTAAGGGTAGCGCTCAGTCCGTATCCGAAACTTGTGTTGCAAAGAACGTTCAGGTAAGCGATACCCGCAACATTCAGATTGTTTCTTCTGCTGACAAGATGTGCAATAACTCTGTCAACAGATCCCTGAGTGTTTATCCATTCAGCCCTGAATTGATTAAGCAGTGTCGGGCCGTCCGTTGATGTGTAAGGATCCTGAGTTGTCCATACTCTCAGATAACCAACTGTAAGCCTGATGTTCATGTCCTTCACGTACACGGCAGAGGTTGCCGACATCAGAGCAAGTGTGTACGCGGTTGCGTTCGGTACTGAATTTCCGTAAACGCCGTATGTATAGAAGTCTACATCTATTGCCACCTTTGCCACCCTGAGTATGTCCGAAGCATCTTTATGGTCTTTGTCAATTGACTGCATCATCTTCAGAACGTCATCCGGAACACTGAACTGCTCGGATCCGCACTTAAACCCTCTTCGCGACTTCAGCATACTCTCCTGATACAGAACATACTCGCCCGTACCGATGCCGTTATTGTCATTGAGCTCGCCAAGCACATAAGAGTCATTGCTCGACTTCATCATTCCCACAACTTTACCATTGTAAAGCGAGATTGAGACTACTGAATTGTCAGCACCCGGAATATTGCCCTTGTAAGACAGAACTATGTTCCTCAGATCAACTTCTTTCTCACCATCAGCGCCTCTGGCAACGATCTTTGCATCAGGAGCCAATACGTCGAATCGCTCGAGCAATACCGGGATCTTCTCTGTTTCCGAAATCGGAATTAGGAGGCTGATCCTGTAAGTCCTTTCCTCAAAAAGCCTGTCGTAGGCCTGCCTGTCAAGCTCAAGCATCTTTGCACCCGTAACCTGATCGGACAATTCGGCTGCTGCCGCAGATGTTTTTGCACTATTGTATCTGAACAGTTCAACGGGCCTGTCCTGAGCAAACAAAACACCGGTGCAAAGCAGGAAGGCAGTCAGAATTATTCTTTTCATTTCTGTTTCATTAAAAAGTTTGTAAAAAAAAAGTAGGGACCGGAATCCTGATCCCTACTCACAATTTCAGGCAACTGACAAATTACTGCATGTTTGGATCAATGTCGCATGTGATCTTCAGAGTCTTTTGCGGGCTGTCCGGATCATTTGAGAATACAATGATCTGCTTGTCCTGCCTGCCCTGCCTTCCCTGAGTGTTGAAAGATATCTTGATCTCGCCTGACTCACCTTTGGAATATTCATTCTTGCCGCCGGTTGTAGCGCCTGTGCACCCGCATGAGGTCTGAACCCTTTCAATGATCAGGGGTGACTTTCCCTTATTTGTAAACTTGAATGAATACTCCAGCTGAGGCCCCTGAGGAACTTTTCCAAAATCATGGTATTCTTCTTCAAAAAGCATTTTTGAAGAACTGCCCGAAGCAGAGATCCTGGAATTGTTCATCAGAAGGAACATTACACCTGCAATGACCGCAAGACCAAACACAAAGTAAATTGATTTTGCGACTTTTGACTGAACGAAGTTGCTCATTACTGATTCTCCTTGATTATATTATTTTCTGAAAAATTATTCCTTTTCCCCGGATTGAAGTAGATCAAAGCACAGCCTGCGAGAAGCAGAATGTCTTGTATAATTCTTGACAAAATATCACTCTTTTCGCTTACTGTTTCAAGAGAAAAACAGCCGCAGGAGATGTCGAGCCCGAGTGCGTATGCCCTCGATAGCGCAATGATGAAAACAATCAGCATCACTCCGATAAGAAAGGAACTGCCTTTCCTGAATATTCCCAGTATGAGAAACACGGCGGAGAAAAACTCAACATACGGCAACACTATCGCAAGAATGTTTATGAAGGCGTCGGGGAGGAACTTGTAATTGTAAATTGCCCTTGCAAAAGCTTCCTGATTGAAAAGCTTTCCCAAAGAGGCATAGAGAAACAATCCGCCTACAATGAGTCTCAGTGCTATCTGGAAAATCCTGCTGTAAATCAGATTCTTCATGGTCAGTTGGTTGGATACCCTTTTGCTTTCCATTCAAGAAGTCCGCCAAGGTATATGCTTACGTCTTCGTATCCGATTCTTGCAAATTCATAAGCATTGTCAATGCTGATCTCGCAATCGCCTCCGCCGCAATATGAGACTATCCTCCTGTCCTTTGGAATGTCCTTCATGCGCGCCGCTTTCTGCTCGGGAGAAAGGGCCAAAAATTCCTTGTACGGAATGTTTATTGCTCCCTTTATATGGCCTTGAGAATATTCAATTGCATCCCTGCCGTCTATGAACAGCATGCCTTCATCAAACAGCTTCTTCGCATCATCAACAGTTATGTTCATCGGTTTGATAAAGCCCTCTTTGGTTCTTTGTTTCTGAGCGGGCTTATCGCCTGTCTTCGCAGATGCGGAATCAATAGCAAAGCGTTCAGAATAATCACCCACCAGCCCGATACCCTTTGGACTCAGCGCGTTTGCGGTGAATCCTGCAATTGTACTGATGATAAGTATGATAATAACTTCTTTAACAGTTTTTTTCATATGAATGGTCAGTTTTTTCAGTCAAAAAGAGATTCATTTCCCGGCAATCCGGAACGCTTCTTTAAGCCGAGGTGCCTGTAAGCAAGATCAGTTGCCTCGCGCCCTTTGGGCGTGCGTTTGATGAAACCCTCGATCAGCAGAAAAGGTTCGTAAACGTCCTCAATCGTTCCGGGATCTTCACCGGTGGATGCCGCTATTGTTGACAGTCCCACAGGGCCGCCTGAATATTTTACAATGATGGTCTCGAGGATCTTCTTGTCGATCTTGTCGAGTCCGAACTCGTCAACGTCGAGTGATGAAAGAGCATAGTCTGCAATGCCGCGGTCTATCGTACCGTCTCCTTTAACTATTGCGAAGTCCCGTGTCCTTCTCAAAAGCCTGTTTGCAATCCTTGGTGTTGCCCTGCTCCTCCTTGCAATTTCTTCCGCACCCTCATCCGAAATGAGTATGTTCATTATTCCTGCGGATCTTTTTACAATGCTCACGAGGTTTTCTGTGCTGTAATAATCCAGATGACAGTTGATCCCGAACCTGTCAAGCATGGGCGAAGAAAGCAGACCCTGCCTTGTGGTGGCTCCGACCAGCGTGAACTTTTCGAGCTTAATGGGAATGCTTCTTGCCGCCGGCCCCTGGTCTATCATTATATCCAGCCTGTATTCTTCCATAGCCGAGTAGAGAAACTCCTCAACTACCTTGGGGATCCTGTGGATCTCATCTATGAAAAGCACCTCGCTTTTCTTCAGCTTTGTCAGCATTCCGGCAAGGTCGCCCGGCTTTTCTATTACGGGACCGGAGGTGGTTACGATTCCGGCACCGGTCTGATTTGCGATTATGTTTGCGAGTGTGGTCTTGCCAAGGCCAGGAGGGCCGGTGAAGAGTATATGGTCCAGGGGTTCGCCAAGCCTTTTTGAACTTTCTATAAATACTTTCAGATTGTTCTTTACCTTCTCCTGCCCCACAAATTCATCAAAATCCCTGGGCCTGATCAGGGAGGTGAAGTCACTTTCGCTGTTGACTTCAGCTTCGAGCAATTCCGAACCGTTGATACGGGCTTTACTTTTCATTTTTACAAATTTAGTGTTAATTTCATGCAGTTACAATTTTCTTTAAGCAATCAAATCAGCCATATCATTGAAAGAGGGGAAGATGGTTTTGCAGGTCCGCTTCATTTACCTAGTGAGAAAGATCAGGACTCTGGGAATCGGAATAACGGTTGCAGCAATAGTGATCTACTTCTTCGGACTGCTTGTAGCGGGCAATAATCGCAGGGAAGGTTTTGACTCAGTGAATCTTCTGAGCGTCATTGCGCTTGCGGCCGCTGTCCCGCTCACGCTGTTCATTAAGAAGGTGATGCTGAAGAAGTTAACCATCGGCAATTTCCAGACAGTTTACTTCAATGCACATGTTGTTCCTTTTGCGGTGATGGATTTCTTTGCGCTGTTCTGCCTTTCCACAAACTTGCTTGTGAACGGCAATGTCGTATATGCAACGATTGCGGCCTGCATCACCCTTGCCGGCATGATCCTGCTGTTTCCAAAAGAGGAGGACTTTGAGAAGATTCCGTCAGGCGCTCATGATGGAACGTAAAGCAGTCTCAGCATCAGGTAAAGCGTGAATCCGTCCTTTATCACTCCGTTAACGATCATGTCCTTCACTTCATCCTTTGAAAACCATTTTGCTTCGAGGATCTCATTTGCATCAAGATCTGCGCTCACCTGTTTCACATTCCTTGCGATGTAGCAGTGAAATTCCTGATTGCTTGAACCAATAGAAGGATGATACATGCCGATACAGGTCAGGTCTTCATCTTCCACCGTACATCCTGCTTCCTCCATCAGCTCTTCCCTGATGCAATCCCTGTGGCTCATTCCGGGTGGTATAGTTCCGGCAGGAACCTCCCAGCTTTCGCAGTCATTTATGTACCTGTAATTCTTTACCAGCATGATCTTCCCGTCGGGGCTTTCCGCCGCAACTCCGGTTCCGTGTCTTTGAAATTCAATTGCTTCAAACAGTATCCTTGACCCGTCCTTAAGTTCAATGCCGTCAAGGTTTACATGAATCCATTTCCCCGCAAAGGCCTTTTCGGTCTCTCTTACTTTCCAATGCTTGTCCATGCTGTCGTCCATATTTTTGTTGGAAATACAAAGCCCGGCGCGCAGGTCCGGGCTCTATAAAAACTGTGCTGAGCTTAGGCTGATGCCGGGTTACTTGCTTCCTGCGTCAAGTATTACAATCCCGGTCGCAGACATCTCAAACGCCTTCTGCGGCCCTTTTATGTCTTCAGTCTTCACGGTGGGATTCTTCGACTCGTCATTGAAATGCTTTGCGTCTTCTTCCGAGATCTCAGATATCATGAACTTGCCGGAAACTATCGCCTCTCTTCCTGCAACATCCTTCGGGAGAAAGAACTCGTGTTCGGTTTTGATCCTTGTGGTCTTACCATCAGCGCTTAATGTCATCCAGCACCCCATGGCCTGGCATACATCAGCAACAGTTCCTTTCAGAATTACATCTTTTCCGTTCAATTCATCCATCTTCGAAACAAAGTCCGCGTAAGTGATCACTTCGGAAGTCGGATCAATGGCCTTTCCGTAAAGCATCCCGCCGTCAACTTTCGTGCCGACCGGATCATCAGAGCCCGAGGCCTTCAGTTCAGTTGCGTTGCTGCAATCCTGTGAGCGAACCATGCCTGATCCGCTAAGGATCAAAAGCGCAATTACGAGGAATAATTTCACAGTGTTTTTCATTTTGTTGTTTTGCTCCATTTAATTTTGAATTACTTGAAATTAGTTAATTTGAATATCAACAAAAATTCAATCGAATCACTTTTGTCAGTGATCTGAAAAGGATGAATCATTTCTTAAAATGTCTTCACAATCTCTTCAGCAAACTCAGAGCACTTAACTTCAGTCGCATTCTGGATCTGCCTTGCAAAATCAAACGTCACACGCTTGCTCTCAATTGCGGTCCGCAGGCCTTTGTCAATCAATGCGGCCGGCTCATCCCACCCCAGATATTCGAGAAGCATCTTGCCCGAGAGTATCATTGACGACGGATTGACCTTGTTCATGCCGGCGAAAGTCGGGGCCGTTCCGTGAGTTGCTTCAAAGACAGCATGTCCGGTGATGTAATTTATGTTGCCTCCGGGAGCAATGCCGATTCCCCCGACCTGAGCCGCTATTGCATCCGACAGATAATCGCCGTTCAGATTGCCTGTTGCAATGACATCGAAATCTTCGGGGTCTGTCAGAACCTTCTGCAATGCGTTATCGGCTATGGCATCCTTTATGAGGAGCTTGCCTTTGCCGAGTTCTTCATTCATTTGTTTATCGGCCGCTTCTCTGCCTGAGGTTTCATTTGTCCTGTCCCACTGCAGCATGGTATATACTTTTTCTCCGAACAGCTCCTCGGCAATCTGATAACACCATTCCCTGAATGACCCGGAAGTGTATTTCATGATGTTGCCTTTGTGAACGATCGTTATAGACCTTCGCTTGTTCTTCAGTGCATATTCGAGCGCGGAGATCATAAGTCTTTGAGTTCCGGCGCGTGACATCACCTTGATCCCGACACCCACTTCCGCTTCATTGGCTTCCGGCCGTCCGGATTGTCTCAGAAAATCATTGGTCTTTTCTGTGGTGCCGAATCTAATCTTCGCAAATTCTTCAGGAAACTCCTTCTCAAGAAAGGCTAGCACTTTCTTGTTCTCTTCAGTTCCCGCCTTGAACTCAATGCCGGTGTAAATGTCTTCGGTGTTCTCCCTGAAAATCACCATGTCAACTTTCCAGGGCCTTCGCATTGGTGTCTCAATACCGCCGTAATATTTCACCGGGCGGAGGCAAACGTAAAGATCGAGTATCTGCCTGAGCGCAACATTGATGGACCTTATGCCCTTGCCTATGGGGGTGGTGAGCGGCCCTTTGATACCGACCGTGTATTTTCTGAATGCATCGATCGTTTCGCCCGGGAGCCATTCTTTGGTTAAATGAAACGCCTTCTCGCCGGCAAAGGCCTCAAGCCACTTTATGTTCCGCTTGCCTCTGTACACTCTTTCAACCGCCGAGTCCATAACATATCGTGCCGCGCTCCACACCTCAGGCCCGATGCCGTCTCCTTCTATAAAAGGAATGACGGGATTATCGGGTACAGAAAGCTTTCCGTTCTGTATGCTTATTATTTCTTCCATTTATGGTTTTGTTGATGTTTAGTAACGCAAATTTACTTAATACCTTCCAGCCGCGAAATGTAAAGCGAAATGCCTTTTCTGCCGTCTCAAAGCCTTATGCGAGGTTTGATTTTCCCGCATAATATGAGTATTTTTGTAGAAATCAATTTAACCAAAATTCATTAATGCCACTTAGACACAAATCAGCCCAGAAACGCGCAAGGCAGACGATCAAGAGAACTGAAAGGAATAAGAAATATAAGGCACTACTCAAGGGCGCAGAAAAAAGGGTGGTCAATCTGAAGACGAAAGCCGAAGCAGAAACCGAACTTAAGAAGACAGTTGCATTGCTTGACAGGGCTGCAACAAAAGGGATAATTCATAAGAATAAGGCGGCTAACAAGAAATCAAAGCTGACGAAGAAGGTGAACAAGCTTTCCTGAACTGTCTTTTTTGAAACGAAATGCGGGAGCAGATTATATAATCTGCTCCCTTTTTATTTGCTGTTGTTGAAAAAGCTTATCCCAAACTCCGTAAAGACCCTCAGCGCGCAGAGATATTCCGTCCAGCCGCTGCAATTTGCATATGAACTCTTGATCCCGTAAACATCAAACAGCCAACCGCTCTCCTTTATCTTCACATTCACCCTGCCGTTAGATTCTTCAAAAGTGAACTCTGTTCTGACGGAATAATCAACAAACGGGGCATTCCAGTGAAATGATATTCTCCTGAACTGCTCCACTTCATCCACCTCAATGAGCGCCGTCTCATCGCCCCACACCCAAAGCACTTCTCCAAGCGTTTCAAGATCGTTCAGACTGTCTGTTGTGAAATACTTCTTCACGTTCACCGCCTTGATGGCATTGTTCCAGACCGTTTCAATGTCAG
>CAZTQR010000017.1:0-52704 GCA_964615795.1 uncultured Ignavibacteriaceae bacterium | reverse complement strand
GCTTGAATCCTTCGCGAATAAGATTTTTGGTAAGTAATTTCAATTTGTAAATCCATATTTTTCAAATCACTGAATGAATAATACACAAACGCAGAACCGGGAATCACCGGGAGAGCTTACTTTTACGGAAATTTATCTTACGGTATCCGGAAATCTCAGGAAGATCCTTGCAGTTTCCGCAATCGCCGGGGTTATCACAGCGTTACTCGTATTCTTCGTCGTTTCGCCTTTGTTTCTATCGACAGCCACCGTAAAGACCACAGGAAAGATCGTGGGCTTCAGCATTCCTGAAATGCCTGACCTTTCGGGAATAGGAGACCTTGCAGGCATAAACAGCACTTCGAAGGAGCTTGCGCTGTACGAGAACATCCTGCTCAGCAACAGGTGCCTGATCGAGACAATTGTTAAATTCGGTCTCAACGAGGACTTTGAGTATATGCAGGATGCTGTGAAAAGCTTCAAGCAGAATAATCTTGTCATTACAAAGGACAAGATTGCGGGGACCATGAACATCGGGGTATATGACAAAGACCCTGCAAGGTCCCGCGAGATAGTCGAATTCCTTGTATCTCAGCTGAACTCGATCAACGTAGACCTCAACAGGCAGAATGCGCGAAACCAGAGAGAGTTCATTGAAGAGCGCTACATACAGGCGGAGAACGACATGCGTAACGCCGAAGACAGCGTCAGGATCTATCAGGACCAGTACGGCATTCTCCCGGATGCTCAGATAAGGGCAACTTCTCAGACTGAGCTTGACCTTGAAGCGCAGATCCGTTCGGAAGAAATAAAACTCGAACTGCTGAAGAAGATCATCTCTCCGGATCAGTCTGAAGTGAAGATGGCGGAAGACAAGATCGGCGTGCTTAAGAAGGAACTTGATGACATCAGGAACTCTACCGACAACAGATACAAGCTGAAGCTCAAGGGCCAGCCCGAGATGTTGCTTAATTTCTACAGGCTCGTTGCCGAAGTTGACAAGCAGAAAAAGATACTCACAATACTTCTTCCAATATACGAATCGTCAAAGATCGAAGAGAAGAGAGAGATACCGACTATACTCGTGCTTGACAATCCGCTGGTTCCCGAAAAGAAATCAAAACCAAAAAGGCTCACGACCGTTGCAATAGTTTCGCTCATCGCATTCGTGTTGTCTGCTTCATACTTCATACTCAGAAAGAAATGGAGGCAGTTCAAGAGCACGCTCCCGCCTGCCCGGGAGGCGTAAACTTACCGTGACAGCCGCTTCCGGATTCCGTACAGCCGATGCTATCCTGTTCTTACTGCTGACCGCAAACCTTTACATCAGCACGTCTCTGCCGCTGATGTTTTCCGTAAAGAATTTCATCTACTACATAATTGTAGGACTTTCGTTCATTCTCTTCGTGATCACGGCAGATTTCAGCTCAATTAGCTCGAACCTGCTTAAGCCGGAACCGGCACGGATACTCTTCGCAATCCTCACAGCCGCATTTCTGATAAGCTGTTTCGCAGTGAATTCCGGATCGATCACCGGATTAAAGACCCTTGCAAGGATTGCCTGCTATGCCTGCGTGTTCGCCGCTTTTTTTCTCCTGGCCGGCAAGAGGTTATGCAACGGCGGGCTGTTCGACAGGTATATGCTTGTCTTCCTTTCATCGGGAATACTGTTGTGCATTTTGTCACTTGCCATGTACTTCACCGGCGCGGGCGCAAGTTCCGAATACTCCTTTGCGGCGCACGGGATATTCATGCATCCGAACACCGCATCGTTCATGTACATCATTGTATTGCCTGCACTGATATACTTTTACAAGACGGGAAAGGCCGGACTGCCCGTATTTCTAATGGCTATGCTTGTTCTCACGGCGGGACTCCTTCTTACATTCAGCCGTGCCGGCTACATCGGGGCCTTTTCTTCGGTGCTGATATTTGTGTTCCTCTGTTCTAAGCGCAAAGCGCTTTTGCTGACCTTTACTCTCATTGCTTCCGTGTTGCTGATCAACCTGATGATGGACTTCATCACCGCAAAGCAGGACAGCTCTTTCGGCAGATTGCTTCTGGCGACAACCGCACTCAGCATGATCTTTGAGTCGCAGGGGAGTTTCCTCTGGGGCTACGGTGTTGCACGCGGACTGGATATTTTCAGGGACGAGAAGATACTCTTCGGAAGTTATGAGTTCGTAGATGATCCGCACAACTTTATCCTGCTTCTAGGCATACAGTTCGGTATGATCGTGGCTTTGCTCTCAGCCGTGATCCCGGCTTTTATCATTGTCAGGTCACTCATGAGAAAGAAGAGCATAATGCCGGACGGCGACATAATCAGGATCAATCTTGCTTCTGCGGTTGCCTCAGGACTTCTGATCAACAATATGTTCGAAGACATTATAGCCTATCCGGAGTATTACATCATGCCCGTGTTCCTTATGTTCACAGGTTACATTTATTTCAGGACTTCATCTGCGGCAGATGGAAACTAACACCGGGCTCTTTTCAAGGCTGTTCGTGATTGTCCTTGCAATCAAGGCATTCGACGTACTCAAGAACCTTCTGATAGCTTATTTCCTCGGAGTGTCAGACAGCGCTGATGTTTACAATTCCATTATCATAATTCCCGACAGCCTGATCGTCCTTTTCGGGCTTGACACGATCCGCGGAGTAGTGAACAGCGAGTATGCGCACAGTTACGGGCTGGAAAGGAAGGACGAACTTTGGGAGTCATTCAGAAGATTGTTCAGCATTCTGCTGGTTGCAGGTATTGCAGTAACCATTGTCGCGCTTATTCTCAATCCGTTCATAATCGGAGTGATACTGCCGGGATTTGAAGGAGAAAAGAAGAACGCCGCAACAGGAATTGCTTACGTCGTGTTTCCGATACTCTTCTTCAAGATACTGAGCGGCTATTTCCACTCGGTTCTCAATTCAGTCAAGAGCTTCTATCTTCCCGTTATTGCTCCTGCGTTGATCAGCGTACTGATAGTTTTCTCGGTCATGTTGCCCTCTCCGGAAGGAGGCCTGATCTACAATCTGTCATATGCAAACCTCGCAGGCAACATTCTGCTTCTGCTCATCTTTGGCTATTCGCTTAAGAATCTGGGCGCAAGCTTCCGCTGGGCAGGCTTAAAGCCGGATGAACTGACACTGAAAGTTATCAAAGCTTCCGGCTCCATCATGATGCTTGTAGTGTTCAATCAGATCTACCTGTTCTCAAGAAACTATTTCGCGTCATATTTCGGGGAAGGAGCGATCTCTGCGCTTCATTACTCCGGCACAATACCATCAATCGTCATCTCCGTTATATTTGCAACCTTTTTCACTGCCATAATTTCAAAGCTTTCAACGCTTTTCTCGGAGGGAAAGGATTCCGAGGCAGGTCAGCTTTACAGAAAGACCATACTTGCTCTCCTGTTCTTTGTGATACCCGTCGTGGCAGTGTTCCTGTCGAGCGGAGAAGAACTTCTAAAACTGCTGTACCTTCGCGGTGAGTTTGACCTGAAGGGAATCGAACTCACTATGAAGCCTTACTATTGGGATGTCTTGGCACTTATCACATTTGTCCTCTACATCTTGCCAACGGCATACTTTCTTGCGGGCAAGGATTACAAAAGACTGACGATCGCGGGAAGCTCGGTTTACATTGCAGGCACTGTGCTCAATTATTTTCTCACGTCGTATCTCGGCTTCTATGCAGTATCCATTACTCACCTTATCATAACCGGCATTTACGGGTTCATACTTCTATCAATGTCATTGCCGCGCGGCGAAGAAAGAACTCAATTTTTCAAGACTGCTTTGATGATCATTGCCGGGGGAGCTGTCTCATACTTTCTGGTCAACATTACCGGCCCTCTTATAAGGAATGTTTCCATTGCCGCATCATGGCAGAGGGACCTGTTTGTTGTGATAGTCAACACCGCTGTTACGCTGGCAGTCTTTCTGTCGGCAATGCAGATTCTAAGAATCAATTTCGCATTTGAGTTTGTAAAAGGTCTGGCGAAGAAGTAAGAATACTACAATTATGTTAAATTCGATTTGAGAAGACTGCCGGCACTAAGTAATTTTGAACTGATATGAAGATCACATTTCTCCTTCCTTTTGCATCGGATCATCCCATCGGAGGATTCAAGGTCGTGTTTGAATACGCAAACCGGCTTGATGCAAAGGGGCATGAAGTTGAGATTGTGTTTCCGTCCTTCACGTTCAGGGAAGACCCTCTGCGCAATGCATGGTATGCCGCACGCTATATTCAGAGGAAGCTGGACGGAAGTTACAGGCCATCCTGGTTTCCGCTGAACGATAATGTTAAGACCACCTGGATCAGAAAGATCTCGGATGAAGAAATGCCTGACAGTGATATACTCATTGCAACTGCATGGCGTACAGCCAGGTGCGCGGAAATGCTCTCCGCTCTGAAAGGCAGGAAGTTCTATTTCATCCAGCATCTCGAAACATGGAACGGCCCCGAAAAGGATGTGATGGAGACATGGAAACTCCCGTTCAGAAAGATCGTCATCTCAAAGTGGCTGAAAGACATTGCTGAAAAGATCGGTGAGGAAGCGGACTACGTTCCAAACGGCTTAGATTTCGGTGAGTTTGGAATTGATATTGATCCCGCAGAACGCGATCCGAAAAGCGTGCTTATGCTTTACAGCAAACTTGAGTTCAAAGGATCTTCAAGCGGTATTGATGCGCTGAGGTTTCTGAAAGGGAACGGTTTGGAACTGAATGTTTCTTTTTTCGGGACATGCGATCCACCGGAAAATGCCGGATTCGATTTTGAATACTTCCTGTCTCCCGTGAGAGAAGATCTGAGAAAACTGTACAACAGCAATGCAATATTTGCCGCAACAAGCATCAGCGAGGGGTTCGGACTGACAGGTGCCGAAGCTCTGATGTGCGGTTGCGGGCTTGTTGCAAGCTCTAACGGAGGACATCTTGAGTATGCGGTTCATAACGAAACTGCTCTGATGTTCGAACCGGGAGACAGCAGAATGCTTGCAGAGTGCATTGCCACTCTTGCGGAAGACTGCACTTTGAGACAAACTCTCGCGCGGAAAGGCAATGAAGAGATCAGAAGATTCAACTGGGAAAGATCAGTTGAACTGTTTGAAAAAGCCCTGCTGAAATGAAGGATAATTTGAAGAAGCTGATATTCATTTGCGGCAATTGCCTGTTGTTTTTCCGAAGAAAGAAGATCTTAAAGAGTGACGTAAAGAGCGTGCTCGTTATAATGCTGTACTTCAGGGGAGATGCCGTGATGTGTACGCCTGCTTTGAGAATGCTTAAGAAGATCCTGCCGTATAGTGCGATAGACGTTTGGGTGAAGTCGCGTGCCGCTGACATAATGAGCGGCAATCCAAATATCAGGTCAGTTATTGTTTACGACGGTTTCAGGACTGCAGACTATGAAGAAGCTTCGGATACAGGACTTTCCGATAAAGTAAAGTTTGTCAGAGAGTTGAGAAAAAAAAGATATGATCTTTGCATTGACCTTACAGGCAAGTATTCTACAGCCCTTGTTGCATTGGCCGGCGGATTCAGATATTCATCCGGTATCAATTACAATGGTTTCGGATTTTGTTATTCGAAGTTCATTGATATTGACACACAGCATACAGCAGGGCATCTAAGCGGGAAATACAACAGCATAATCAGGCAGACTTTCGGGATCGAAGAGCCGGAGTGGAATGATTCAGGCGGCAATGATCTCAGGGGCGAGATCAATCTGAATGAGTCTGCGGTCGCTATTGCAAGAGGCAGACTCCGTGAATGCGGTTTGCCGGCGGGCAAGCCGTTGGTTTGCATACAGCCTTCGGCAGGATGGAATGCAAAGGAATGGGATGAGGGATCATATGCGGAACTTATGCGCAAATTCTCCGGAGAGTTCGATTACATTCTGATCGGCGGAAAGAGTGAGAAAAGCAGGCTTGGCAGGATTGCGGGATCAGCAGGATTAGACACAGGACGCGTAATGGCTTCCGGCAGTCTTACAGATTCTGCGGCGATAATATCTGTGTGCGATGTTTTCGCCGGAAGCGATTCTGCGGGACTTCAGTTGGCGGGTGCGCTGGGCATTCCAAGCGTTGCCATTTTCGGACCGACAAATCCCTCGTTTTCAAATCCTCCTGGTGAAGAGCATGTGGTTTTGTACAGCAGGCTTTCGTGCTCTGCCCCGGATACAGAACAGTACTGCACGCGGAATGCAGGCAAGACCTGCGCGACGATAGACTGTATGAGATCAGTAAGTCCCGATGATGTCGTCAATTCACTGCGGCTCGCCATAAGGCAAAAGAGAAACTTTGCGAAGACATGAGAGAAAAGATCAGAGTTCTTCACATCTCACCCGACGGCAAACTGTACGGCACCGAGCGTCACATACTTGCAATCGTAAAGCATTCTGACAGAAGCATGTTTGAACATACCGTAGCAGTTCCTTCTCACGGCAACTTCAGCGAAGAACTGCAGAAGACAGGCATCAGGACAGTCACAGCAGGAAGAGTTCACGGGTATAAGGGAAAGTTTGAAGGAATCTTCGGTGAAGGAGCACGCAGGCTTTTGCGTCTTATCAAAGGCGAAAAGTTTGACATCGTTCATACGCATCTCAACTCGTTCGGAGGATTCATCGGCAAGCTGGCAGGTGCAAGATCCTTAGTACATACGAGGCACGGAGTGTTCTGGAGCGAAGATGAGCTGAAGGAAATATCCTTCTTTGAAAAGACATTTCAGAAGCTGAAGTCAGGAATCTTTGATTTGACGATTGCGATCGGCGATTATGAGAAGAAGACGCTGACCGAAATTTTAGGATATGATCCCCGCAAGGTGCGAACAACAATCAACGGAGTGGATGCTTCAGCCATAAGAAGGTCCGTTGAGAATTCGCCCGGTAAGAAAGAGCTCTTCGGCACCGACCTGCTGATAGCGGGAGCTGTAGGAAGGCTCGAAAGGCAGAAAGGATTTCACTATCTGATCGAAGCCGCGTCCGGAATGGACTTGAAAGCAATGGGGCTCATGATCGTGATAATCGGAAATGGAAGTCTGAAGAACGAACTCGAAGGCATGATCTCCGAAGCCGGGCTTAGCAACAGTTTCAGGATCATGGATTACAAACGGAACATACTTGATTACGTGAACAGATTTGATTTCTGTGTTTCCACGTCACTTTGGGAAGGCATGTCGTATTCGGTTCAGGAAGCAATGGCTCTTTCCAAGCCGGTAATTGCCCTTACCGGAGAAAATGTTTCCGGGCTTGGGGAGATAATCGCAGATCACAAGACCGGATTTCTCATCAGTGACAATTATTTTGAGAATCTCAGAAAGCGTATGAGCCAGCTTGCAGAAGATGCGGAACTGAGGGAGAGTCTCGGCAAGGCATCACTGGAAAGAGAGATGACTAATTTTCCCGAATGGCGAACTGCAAGGGACATGGACGGGTATTATCTTGAACTGGAGAACAGGCGTTGAAGATACTCATAATTTCATACGACTTTCCCTACCCTCCGTCGGGCGGGTCAATCAGCAGAGACTACAATCTCTTCAAAGAGCTTGCAAAATACAATGAGCTTGACTGGATAAACCGGACAACGCGCGGAAGCGTAAGCGAAGATCGCAAAGGCGAAATGCGGAAGTATTTCAGAAAAATGGAGATCTGCGAATGGGATTACCCTCAGGATTATCTTGAGTTCATAAAAGGCATTTTGACAAAGACCCCATACATCATCAGGAGGTTTCGCTCGGAAATGATGCGTGAAGTTGTGGCAAAGTTCATCAATGAGAACGATTATGACCTCATACTTTGCGATCACATTTATCTTGCACAATATCTACCCGAAGGCATAGAAAAGAAGCTCCCGGTAATTCCGAACAATGAGGACTGCGGATTTTCTTTCTACAAAAAGATGTCAGAAAACTCATCATTCGGAAGAAAGCTTTACGGCAAACTGCAATGGAAGAAGATCCTGAAGTATGAAACTGATGTGCTCAAAAGGTTCGGAGTTTATATAACAACATCAGATGCGGAGAAGAGGAGCATTAAACAGTATGTTCCTGAAGCCATAGTCTATACAGCCGAGAACGGCGTGGATACAAAATATTTCCGGCCTTCCGGCACTCCGCCACATGAATGCTCACTCATTTACACTGCATGGTTTGGCTATTATCCGAACGTAGAAGCAGTAACGCACTTTGCGCGTAACATTTTTCCCCTTGTAAGAAAAGAATTGCCTGATGTGAGATTTTACATTGTAGGCAAAGAGCCGCCGGATGCGGTGCTGAAGCTTGAAAATGCGGACGGTATAACGGTTACAGGTTATGTTGAAGATGTTCGTGAATACTTCGCGAAGGCCGGCGCTGCCGTGATACCACTGAAGACCGGCGGAGGTACGAGGCTGAAGATACTTGAGGCGATGGCTTCCGGCGTGCCCGTTGTATCAACCCGCATAGGCGCAGAAGGCCTGAGGGCAGAAGACGGCAAGCATCTTCTGATTGCAGACAGTGACCGGGGTTTTGCACAGAAAGTTGCAACAGTTCTGAAGGACAAAGAACTGAGCAGGACTATTTCCGCAAATGCTCGGGCGCTTGTTACAGAGCATTACGACTGGGAGAGGATCGGAAAAGACCTGAATCATTTCCTTCATGAGTTTGTAAACAACCGGAGGGAAGGCCGATGACACAACTTCTGATACAGATAATCAACTACAACACAAAGGACTATCTCGACGAGTGCCTGAACGGGCTGTTCGCGGATCTCAGGGATTTTCCCGAAGCCCATCTTACTGTTGTACTGGATAACAATTCCAACGATGATCTCACCGATATAGAAGAGAAGTACAGAAATGAGAGGACTGTTTTCTTAAGATCAGGGAAGAACCTCGGATTCGGAGGCGGACATAACTACATTAGCGGTAAATATCCAAGCAGGTATTTCCTGATCCTTAATTCTGATCTGAGGTTCATTGAAAGTTCAACAGTGAGAAGACTGTACGAAAGACTTTCTGCAGACAAGAACCTGACTGCTATCGGGCCCAAACTCGTGCTTGAGGATATGACACCTCAGCAGTTTGACCACGGAGCATTGAACGGCTTTATGGCCATGCTCAAAAACAATTACGGCTCATCATACTGGAGTGAAACAGATTCAGAGCGTAAGGCCGCATGGGTTTCCGGAGCAGTTTTCATGTGCAAGACGGAAGCATTCAACTCCATTGGCGGATTTGACGAGAAGTTCTTTCTGTACAAGGAAGAAGAGGACCTTTGCCTCAGACTTAGAAAGAACGGAGGGAAGATCCTGTACTATCCTCAGGTAAAGGTTATGCATATCGGGCATGTGGTGGCAAGAAGGAGCGAACATTTCGCAAATTCAATGGACTACTTTCTTGACAAGCATTTCAGGGACAAACCAAGCTTCAGGATTCTTGATGCTGTGAAGTCCGTAAAGGACAGGATACTCTACGGCAGAGTGAGGGAAAGAAGCTGATGAACAGTTCTTCATACATGAAAATGCGGAGTGTGAGATGAGAGTTTTATTTCTTGCCAACAGGTTCCCGTATCCGCCTTACAGGGGGGACAAGCTGAAGATCTATAATCTTGCAAAGCGTTTGTCGAAGAAGCACGAGCTTTTACTGCTGACTTTCATTCAGGACAAGAAGGACTATGAACATTTGCCTGAACTGGAGAAGATATTCAGCAAGGTAACTCTTGTGGACCTGCCATACCACAGGTCTGCAGCAAATTGCCTTTCCGGGCTCTTCTCCGGTGATCCGTTGCAGGTCTGTTACTTCAGGTCGGGAAGAATGAAAGAACAGCTCAACGAGATCCTGAGCAAAGAGAGCATTGACATAATACACACACAGCATCTCAGAATGTCGCAATACACTTGTGATCTGGGCAATGTGAAGAGAATTCTTGATCTGCCGGATGCATATTCACTTTACTGGAAGAGAAGAATTGAGAAGGGCGGAAGTCCCTTAAGGCAGGCATTTGCAAGATCAGAATACAGTAAAGTGCTGAGGTACGAAGGTGTGATCAGGAAATTTGACATGACGCTTGTTTGCTCGGAGGAAGATCGGGAGCATCTTAATAAAGTTCACGGTGCGGACAACATCGGCATTCTTCACAACGGAGTTGACACTGACACGTTCAGTTCGGATGGACACGACTACGGGAATAATTCAAGCATCGTGTTCTCCGGAAACATGGGTTATTACCCAAACATTGATGCCGCAAAGTATTTTGCGCGTGAGGTCTTTCCGGAAGTGAAAAAGCGATTTCCGGATGTGATCCTGAGGATAGCCGGACAGAACCCGGTAAAGGAGATTGAAGCGCTGAGATCGGAGAGCATAGTGGTCACAGGGTTTGTAAAGTCGCTGAAGGATGAGTATGCACAAAGTTCTGTTGCCGTTTCACCGGTAAGGGTAGGCGCCGGAACAATGAACAAGGTGCTTGAACCAATGGCAATGGGCGTTCCGGTGGTAATGTCGGAAGTCGGATTCAGAGGTCTCGGTGCAATTCCCGGCAAGGACCTGATGCTTGCGAGAAACACAGGTGAGTTCACAGATGCAATCTCAAAACTGCTTTCCGATGCTGAACTCAGAAAGAAGATCGGAGAATCCGGGAAGGATCTTGTTACAGGCAGATACTCATGGGACAGGATCTCCGAAACTCTCGACGGCTACTTTCAGGAACTTTCTATGAAAAATTGAACAATTCCAACAGTAATAATTCAACTTACTTAAATGAAAATACTCACAACATGCATTCTCTTTCTGGGTGTATTGATTTACTCAGCATCAGAGTTACCCGGGCTTCAGTCCGCCGCAACCGGCATTCTTGATAATTCTGACTGTGATCCTGACAGCGTTTATTTCAAACAGCAAATTCTTCCCATTCTGCAATCAAACTGTGCAAAATCAGGGTGCCACAATGAAGAGTCCCGCAAACACGGTGTTGTATTGAACTCCTATCAGAACCTCATGTCAACTGTTGAGATAGAGCGGGAGGACGACGACGACCATGACGATGACAGCAGGGGCAGGGGCCGCAAAGGGAGAGGCAGTGCGCAGGACCGTTACAAGAACAAGCTGGAAAAAATGATACGGCTTAACAAGATGCCGCCGTCCCCGGAGAAGAAGCTCTCACAGGAGCAAAGGAACTTGATATTGAAATGGATAGATCAGGGAATGCCTGATAACAGCTGTGAAGTGAGCAAAGCAGATTGCAACAGCGATAATATGAAGTTTTCCGCAGACATAATGCCGATAATAGAAGACAACTGCGTAGGATGTCACAGCGGCCCAAAGCCGAAGAACGGATACGATTTCAGTGATGCTAAGAAATTCCGCGAAATTGCTCTTACAGGCGATGTTTATAAGGCGATAACCCACTCTGAGGGAGTAACACCAATGCCGTTTGACGGCGACAAGTTATCTGACTGTGACATTCAGAAGATCAAGTCATGGGTAGATGCAGGAGCGGTTATTGACTGATGCCCGGCAAAGGATTTCCGGGAAGTTGCCGGGTGGGCAATCAGCCTGAACTGACTTGTAACTCTGTCCCGGCAGCCTTAAATTTGCAACCATGATCACACTAATAATGGTATTGCTGATTCTATCCTCCATAATCCTGATGGCGGTAGTTTTGATGCAATCTTCAAAAGGCAATGGCCTTGCAGGGCCGATAGGCGGCTCAAGCGTTACAATGACTTTCGGTGTCAGGAGGACATCCGATTTCCTGTCAAAATCAACCACAGTGCTTGCCGCCATAATCATGGTAGGCAGTATTGCAGTAAACCTCCTTATAGGGAATTCCGGAGGTGTTGAAGAATCCATGATCCAGAAGAATGCCGGCCAGCAACAATTGCCGCCGCAGAATACTCTGCCTCCGACTGAAACAGGAACGCCTGATATGGCTCCGGGAACAAATGATCAGAATGCTGACCAGAACCAGGGACAAACGCCCACTACTCCTCAGCAGACAACAACTCCTGATCAGAAATCAAAGGAAGTTGAACCTGCGGGTCCGTAAACCCATTCTCGCTTGACCGGAATAAACAGATGCAAGATTATCAAGAGCGCTGCAAGAAACTGCGGCGCTCTTTTTTTTGCAATGACTCTGCTTGCATTGCACAATGAAGCCGCAACTGCCGACGGACCGGGAAAAATCTGTGAACTGAAAGAGCAATCCCGATTTTCTCTCTCCGCAAAAGACAGCCTGAAAAAGAAGCCGGTGGAGTTCAAAATGAAAAAAGATCCGTGGAAGGCAGTTCTCTATTCTGCAATACTTCCCGGAGCAGGACAGTTCTACAACGAATCATACTGGAAAGTGGGTGTGGTTGCAGGTTTGGGAGGATACTTCGCTTACGGAATAATCAACAACAATAATAAATATTCCGATTACAAAGAGCAGTATTCACAGTCCCAGACAACTTCAAATCCCGCAGGGGATCCACAGCTGCAGGCGTTCCGCGACTTCTACCGGGACCAGCGGGATGACTTCATTGTATATGCAGTAATACTTTATGTTGCCAATCTGATTGATGCCTACGTTGATGCGCAGTTGTTTGATTTCACAGTTTCCGACAAAAGGAACTTCCCGTCGGGAAATATTCGGTTCAAATTAAATTTCTGATCAGTATCCAAACACATCCTTAAGGGAAAGAATCTTTACATCTCCGTATTTCTTAAGTGCTCCCATGTCGAGTTTGTTGATGTCACCAAGCACAAGGACTGAGAATTTCCGGTTTGCGAAACTCCTTTCATGAAATTTCTTCACATCATCAATTGTAAGATCCGGTACTTTCGAATAAATGTCTTTTCTCAGATCATGATCAACTCCAAGCCTCCTGCTGTTCTCGAACACATTAAGCAACTCAGAGTGTTTGATCCTGTCAGACTCAATGTTCTTCAAAATTGATGCCCTGGCACTGTTATAACCTTCTGCTGACACAGGCATTTTTTTGATCAGGTTATACAGTTCTTTCATGGCCTCAGGAAGTTTGTCTGCCTGAGTTCCTATGTATGCAATTGAATAATTGTGCTTACCCATCTCCGAAGCCTGCGAATATTGTGCATAGGTTGCATACGCAAGCGCTTTGGATTCTCTCAGTTCCTGAAATACAATTGAGCTCATGTTACCTCCAAAATACTCGTTGAACAGTGACACTACCGGCGCATCTTTCTCCGAATAAACATCACCTCTTGACAGGAATACAATTTCAGCCTGCTGCATGTCATAGTTCACTACTAGCACTTCACCGCCTTTTGTGTCTGCTTCCTTGTAATCAACAGGCTTTTCCGGAGAACGGAGAGGTGAAGGAGTCTTGTGATACCTGTTCAGCAGTTCAAGCAACTCATTGCCCGGCTTTGGCCCGTAATAATAGATCCTCTGAGGGTAGCTGAACTGACTCTTTATTATCTCAAGTATCTCAGTGTAACTCAGTTTTCTCAGTTCAGATTCAGTCAATCTGTTGGTAAACGGATTAAGCTTTCCGTATTTCGCATACGAGAACATTCCGCTCCAGAGTATGGCATCTTTCGACAGCTTGTCATTTTCCCTGTTCTTCAGAATGTCATCAACCATTTTCTCCAATGACTGTTCATTTCCTGTTGGTTCATTGTAGATCTTTTCAAACAACTCAAGGGCTTCTTCAAAACTGTCATCAAGTCCCGACAAGCTTGCAGACGTTCTGTAAAGTGATACAAAGTTTGACCTGTTAACTGCTAATTTATAGATCTGCTCACGCAGTTTTTCCGGGGTCAGATCACCTGCACCTGTATAGTCCAGAAAGTTTGAAGCAACCTGAAGCCGCCTGTCGTTTGCGGTCCCTGCATCTGCAACAATGTTCAGACTGAACAGGGCATTGTCTTTGTTCTGAACATAATAGACCGGAATGCCGGACTCAGTTTTCAGTTCAGTTATCTCGCTGCTGAAGTCAACAAACTCGGGCTGAACTTCAGAAGCAGGCATGTCCATGATCTCCCCGGCAAATTCAGACTGAACATCACGGTTGACCTTGACAGGCGTGATCGGCGGTTTCTGGATCTTCACAACGTTCGGATCTTCACCAATCTTCTTGTAAACGATCACGTAGTTGTCTCTGAAAAGGCGGTTGGCGAAATCCACAACTTCCTCCTTGCTGATCCTTGAAAGGGTATCGATATTGAAAATGTAATTCTCCCAGGGTATTCCGCTCACAAAAGAGTTCAGCATTGTTGCTATGCGGTTTGAGTTCTTATCGAACGAACGTATCTGCGAGACCTTGAAATTTCTTACAACGGCAGGTATGAGCCAGTCGGCAAACTCACCTTTCTTTACAAGATCGATCTGCGACATCAGAAGGTCTCTGACGTCTTCAAGGGTCTGACCCTGTCGCGGCTTTCCTCCGAATGTGATAACCGAATAGTCATTTGCCGTAATGGTGTAGCAGTAAGCATCAATCACCTTCTGGCTTTGGTTCAGGTTCAGGTCTATCAATCCTGCTGAGCCGTTACTCAGAATATATTCAATGACCGTCAGAAGGTTTGCATCCTTTGTTGAATTTCCTCCTGCCCGGTAAGCAAAAGTGACATTTTCATCTGAGGGACCGTAAACGGTCTTTACGATAGGCGAGCTTATCTCGTCTTCAACAGGAGGTTCATAATCCTTAAAGTCCTTTGCCTCAAATCCTCCGAATCTCTTGTCGATCAGTTTGATCGCCTGATCGGGATCAAAATCACCTGCGAGAAGTATTGCCATGTTCCCAGGGACATACCTTGCCCTGTAGTAATTTTCTATTTCGCTTATGGAAGGATTCTGAAGCTGCTCAACACTGCCCAAAGTTGTTTGAGTGCCGTAAGTGTGCTTCCTGAAGAGTCCTTCCCAAAGCGCATCAAAGGATTTGTCGCCGTCGTCATCAAGAGACATATTCTTCTCCTCATAGACTGCTTCAAGCTCGGTATGGAACAATCTCATCACAGGATTTCTGAACCTCTCCGCTTCAATCCTCAGCCAATGATCAAGTTGTGATGAAGGTATATCGCACATATAGACAGTTTCTTCAAGTGATGTATATGCATTCACTCCCGATCCTCCGATTGAAGCGATCAATTTGTCAAACTCATTCGGGATTGCATACCCGGAGGCAATATAAGAAAGACTGTCTATGATCCTGTAAAGCCTCTGTCTTTCCTTTGGATCGGTGGTATTCTTTCGCAGATCATAAATTGCACGAATAGAATCTATCAATGGTTTTTCCGCATCATAGTTCACAGTCCCAAGCAAGTCAGTACCTTTAAAAAGCATGTGCTCGAGGTAATGAGAAAGTCCCTGAGCATTCGGCGGGTCATTCTTCCTGCCGGTCTTTACTGCAATGTATGTATTAATTCGCGGCTCCGCCTTGTTGACGGACAGATAGACTTTCAATCCGTTCCTGAGTGTATAGATCCTTGCATTCAGAGGGTCATTGGCTACTGATTCGTACGAATAATCACCGTCATTGCCGGTAATGGTTTGGGGAAATAGGGCAGATGCACTGATGCTCGTCAGAATCAGGAAAGCGATGACCCAGCGGGACATTGTAACGGCTGACCTTTTCGTCATATTCAATGAGTTAAACATATTGTTGTTTGATTTTGTGAACATTAAACCGGTGTATGGTTTCTGTTGTCTTATTGCCGGACAAACAAAAAGAACAAAATACAAAACGAATCAAAAATGAAAACATCAAAATCCGTCAACACAAAGTTGACTTCATTTTCATTTCCGGCAATTTTGATACTCTTAATGACCATCTATACTGCCGGTTGCCAGAATGACAATGTCAGCGATCCCTCTTATCTCAGTGATGATGAATATCTAAGGACTCTGGCAGTCAATTCAGCATTCAGCAATGATACGGATGATGACGACAATTTGTTTGCGGGTGAAGTTGACGATTTCGATTCGGGCGGACCGGTAACTGACAATTCCGGGGAATTCGACACTCCGATTGATTCATTGATAAAGTGG
This sequence comes from uncultured Ignavibacteriaceae bacterium, assembly GCA_964615795.1. Classification (GTDB taxonomy): domain Bacteria; phylum Bacteroidota; class Ignavibacteria; order Tepidaquicellales; family Tepidaquicellaceae; genus JADJAH01. The sequence continues at coordinate 36,744 of CAZTQR010000017.1, read as the reverse complement.
GGAAGAAGAGTAACGGGTGTGACAGTTAATGCTGAGATAAGCCAGTCAAGCGACACTATGAAGACTGTCCGCGTTACAAGGACAATCTCCGGAAACTTCATTATAGTAGGCTGGGTGAACGGAGTTCAGGACTCCGTAGCAAAGCCATATACACAACAGCAGAAGAGGGAAATGGTATTCAAGAGGGTGGCCAGGAAACTGAATCCCAGGCACAACTGGCGGGTGTACGAACATACTGCGGTTGACGGACAGACCACATCTCCGCAGGAAGGAAAGAGCAACATAGTCATAAACACAGCCGAGATATACAAAAACGGACAGCTTGCACTTACATTGACAGGTCCTGACTTCACTTCAAACAGGTTTATTTCCAGATTTTTCGGAGGAACCGGGACACTTGAGCTGAATCCCGGAGATCAGGTTAAGATCAGGATCATGCTGACAAGCAACCAATCTGACACTGACCATGTGTCATTTCACTGGTCAAGAAATTCATTCGGCTTTCACAGGGAGAGCTTTGAGCTTGTTTCACAGACTCCGGGCGGAACAGGATTCGAAAGGATATTCGAAAAGACTTTCACGGTATATCCTCAGCACATGAGGGGTATTCACAACGGCTTCATCAGTGCCAACACCAGAAAATCGCTTTATGACAATGATCCTGCGTTATTCTCATCTACATATTTCGGATTGCCGTACAGGGTGAGGTTCTGAGGGAGTCGGGGTGTTGGGGGCGGGGCGGATTATATAATCCGCCCCGTTTTTTTTTCGCAGAAATCGGCAGAATAAATTCACAAATCGCGAAAAAAATTTTTGCTGAAAAGGGCTCGGCTCGCTATTTTTGCCTGGTGATTATGGAAATTATCTCCCGATACGATGAAAAAGACTCTGATCCTGTGTCAAATGCTTTTGGCATATCAACAGCTCAATCATGATGCAACTGCGCTCTTTGAACCCCAGTTGCTCAGGCCTATACCGACATCCGAACAGCTGAATTCCGTTTGCATGGCCGGCACTGAGAAGATCTTCGCTGCCGGAAACAACGGCAACATTCTCTCCGTGTCTCTGAATACAGGGGTCCGGGAATTATATAATTCCCGGACCCCGAACAATCTGAACGCAATCTTCTTTGCTGATAAATACAGGGGCACCGCCGTCGGTGACAAAGGTACGGCAATCTTCACTACCGACGCCGGACTTAACTGGAAAACTTCCAAGACATCCACTTCGAAGAATCTTCATGATGTATGTAAAGCAGGTGAAGATATTGTGTTCGCTGTCGGACTCGCAGGAACAGTACTGCGCTCATCAAACAGCGGAATGGTCTGGAATAAGATCAATTCCGGCCACAGCATCCCGCTCTTCTCTGCTCACTTCGCAAATCCTAAGTTTGGAAGCATAGGAGCATTCGGCTCGATCCTGATCACTAAAGACAGCGGAAAGACATGGTCAAGAACTGCTCTGAGCATGTCGGGAAATTCGCAATTGGTCAGTGTATTCACGGCGGACTCTTCGCTTATCTATGCTTCCTCAAATACTCCGCACGGCACATTCATCAAAAGCACGGACGGAGGCATATCATGGACAGAAACCGGACTCAATCTTCCGTATCTCTTTGGCGGAGCTGTTGACCTTGTGGAAGATATGGTCTTTCGTGACAGACTGACCGGAATGGTGATAACCAAGTATGGTACAATTCTCAGGACAACCGACGGAGGCGATACATGGACCGCAGACACAACAATGAGAGCCCTTTATGATAAATCAGCAATAATGAAGGGACTGTGCGTTGAAGGGAATCTGGAAGTTATCTGCGGCGGGGGCGGCGGAGTCATTAAATCCCCCGGCAGTGATAGCGGCTGGCAATATCTTTCCGGAGGACTCGGCGAAATCTTTACGGCAGTGGAATTGCCCGGCGGCAATATTATTGCCGCCGGTGAGGGCGGAGAATTAATCAGATCATCAGATTGCGGGATCAGCTGGAAACTCATTGGCAATACAGGCACAGAGATCGTAAGCGCAATGGACTTCCGTGATGCGATAACGGGATACGCCTGCGGCGGTAATCTTGTTCACCGGACTACTGACGGCGGTATTAACTGGGAAATGATCTCCGAAGGAAATTCAGAGATCCGTTGTATCAAATCCGGAAGAATCACTGTGGCTGTTGGTGGCGATGAATATTCCGGAAGAACAGATGTTCTTATCAGCAGAATCGGATCAGGTTTTGAAACTGCATTCACCGGCTGGCTCGGAATTGCATCTTCCGTTACCGACGATCCGGCGGTGAGAATTCACGTTTCAACGGCTTCGGGAAAAATACTCTCTTCCACTGATGAAGGATTCACATGGACAGTATCAGAGATCTATGATCAGGAAATTAACTGCATTCATTTTAGAGATAGTCTGACCGGCTTTGCTGGATCAAACAGCGGTGTTGTTATGCGCAGTCAAAACGGTGGCAGTTCGTGGATCGCTTCATACTCCGGAAGCTCTCAGAGAGTGCTTTCCGTTTGTTCTTCAGGAGAAATGATCTTCGCCACAGGTGACGAGGGTGTTCTCTCAGTTTCAACAGACTTGGGAACTAGCTGGGAAGCTCTCGCTACGGGCACTTCGAACTCTCTGAATGCCCTTGTTCCATTGAATGACGGTTCAATTCTGTGCCTGGGAGAATTCGGCACTGTTATCAGAATGTTCAGGCGCCAATATCCCTCCGGTCATCTGTTCGCAAGGCAGAATAACAAAGAAACTGCTTCACGGAATTTGGCTGTTCTTCCTGGTAATGACTTGGATCAGAATACTGGAATACCTGTAATGACCGAAGTGTATGATCTAAGCGGCAGGCTGATCATCTCTTTAAGGACAGATGCTTCTCATCAGGACATTAAAAAGATATTTGCAGATGATCGGTTGGCTTACTCCGGCGTATACTTCGTCCGTTCAGTTTCCAATAAAGAAATTACTGCAAGGAAATACGTGGTGATAAGATAATTCCGTATGAATGCTCGGCTCGCACAGGTCTCCGTTTTCTTGTACATTATTTCCGGGTTCGCCTGTTTTTCCGCTATGCCTTGTATAAGAGATGCAATTGCGTCTTGCTTCGGATATGGGCTTCTCCGGTATCAATGAAGATCGCGAATCACTTTGGGAAAGCCAATAAGTGAGCAAACATGATGTATGGAAGCTACTAAGCTATAAAAACAAAATCTGTGTTTGCCCTGCTTCCCCCATTGAAATGTAAACACCGGGCTTTGCCATCCTGTTTTCTCTGACTAAATTTCGGCAATATGTTTATCTTTGTTCCACTATGGAAAATTTGGATGTTCTACAGAACCGGAAGATTTCTCCGCTTCTTGACCTTGTTTCAGAGATCAAATCACTGAAACAGAAACTCAACGCAGTTATTCTCGCTCACTATTACCAGGAATCCGAGATCCAGGATCTTGCAGACTTCATCGGTGACAGCCTTCAGCTTTCACAGCAGGCAGAGAAGACTGATGCAGATGTAATTGTGTTTGCGGGAGTGCATTTCATGGCGGAAACCGCCAAGATACTTAACCCCGACAAGCAGGTGCTGTTGCCGGATCTGAACGCCGGTTGCTCTCTTGCCGAAGGCTGTCCTGCAGAACTTCTGCAGAAATTCCGTGACCGATATCCCGGGCATATACTCATAAGCTATATCAATTGTTCTGCCGCTGTGAAGGCGATCTCAGACATAATCTGCACTTCTTCAAACGCGGTGAAGATCGTAAACCAGATCCCGAAAGATCAGGGGATCATATTTGCACCGGACAGAAACCTGGGAAGATACGTAATGAAGATGTCCGGAAGAAAAATGGTGCTGTGGGAAGGTGCGTGCATAGTGCATGAGACATTCAGCGAAAAAAAGATACTCAGGCTCAAACTCGAGAATCCTGATGCATTGCTGATAGCACATCCTGAATGTGAGGAGCCCATACTTGAGAAGGCGGATTTCATCGGCTCAACGAGCGGACTGCTCAATTTTGTCACAACGTCGGAAGCGACGGAGTTCATTGTTGCAACGGAACCCGGCATCATCCATCAGATGGAGCTCAAAAATCCTTCAAAGAAATTCATTCCTGCTCCGCCGGAATCGGGGTGCAATTGCAATGAATGTCCTTACATGAAGCTGAACACGCTGGAGAAGCTGTATTTGTGCATGAGGGACAGGAAGCCGGAAATTACGATGGAAGAAGAGGTGAGAAAAAAAGCCCTGAAGCCGCTTAAGAGAATGCTCGAAATGAGCAAATGAAATTTCCGTTCCATTAAATAAGCCGGATTCTGTAATCTGCCCAAGGCAGATCGACAATCATTTATCTTAGCTGCGCATTACTGCGAAGCTTCTTGCGGCCTACCCAGAGAATATTGAAACGGGCAGACTTTCATTCTCTTTACTTGGCCTTGCTCCTGATGAGGTATGTCAATCTCAGGAATTACTTCCTGAATGGTAGGCTCTTACCCTGCCTTTTCACCCTTGCTCCTGTTAGGGAGCGGTATGTTCTCTGTGACACTTTCTGCGCTACAGGCTTGCGCCTGTAACACCCGGGAGTTTCTCCCGGCATCACTGCCCTGAAGGAGTCCGGACTTTCCTCACATCCCGTTTTGCCGGGACAGCGCGATTGTCTATAATGGAACGGAAAATATCATTCAAACTCCAGTGTCTGCTGAACTTCCCTTTTGTCAATTGCCTCATTGGCAAGTTTGTCGGCAGCGGAGTTCGCACTTCTCGGAATATGGTTAATCACAAACTCTAGTTTCATGGATTTGACTTTGGCCCGGAAGGCTCTGACGAATTCTGAGATTCCACTGTCTTTCACTTTGTACCTTCCGTTTATCTGCCTCACCATCAGTTCACTGTCGGAATAGAACTCTGTGCGGCCTTTCACAAGTTCCTTGTCAATGCTTCCGATAACATCAAGGCTTTTCAGCAATGCACTGTACTCTGCTGAATTGTTGGTCATCACTCCAAGGAATTCAGAATGCTGTTTTATCACATTTCCTTCCTGATCCGTGATCAGTATGCCTGCCCCTGAGAGGCCGGGATTTCCGCGTGAAGCTCCGTCTGTGTAAACCTTAAGCAAGTTCTTTCCGAAGACCCGGGTCCTAGTTGCCGAGGATCTCTTCAGCAACAAGAATTCTTCCGCATGACTGGCATGTGAAGATCTTCTCTGCGCTTCTGATCTCTATGACTCTTTGCGGAGGAATTGAATTATAACAGCCGGAACAATTTCCTCGTCTTACAATTGCCGCAGCTTCCCCTTTATACATCTTGTTCACATTCTCATAAAGGAAACGGTTGCTCTCATCAAGTGCGCTTATTTCAGAATTCCTTTTCTCCCGCAAGGCCACTTCGTCCTGCTTATACTGCTCGTTCAGTTCGTCAAGGAGGTTCTGCTTTTCCTCCGCCTCCTTCTCCTGATCTGCTATTTTGTTTTCGAGGTCTTCTATCTCAACATCAAGTCCGGAGAGAATTCCCTCTATTTCCTTGAGCCTCGCTTCATTCTTCTTCACCTGCTCAAAAAGCGAATCAACCGCTTTCGTGATCTCGTCATATTCCTCATTTGATCTCACATTGTATTTCTGTTCATCGTACTTTCCTATCTTTTGTTCGAAGCTCGAATCTTCCTGCTCAAGTTTTGATTTCTCCTCCACAAGCGAATTCAGGATCTGCTTCTTTTCTGCATAGTCTTTCTTCATCGCTTCATTCTGATTCCTGAGCTTCTCAATGCTCTCGGGAAGATCGCCTTTCTCCTCTTCGATTTCCGCGAGCTCTGCATCAATCTCACGAAGCCTCAGAAATGAACGCAGTATCTCAGTAAGCTTGGGGGCGTTGCTCTGCTCCTCTTCGAGGAAGTAATGCTGAAACTTGGAAGCACCGTCATCTTCGCTGTGGCCTGTTTCGATCTGAGAACCTGCTTCAGCGTTTTCGGGACTCAAATCATGCTCTTCGCTATTCGGATTGATCTCGTTCATATATTGTAGGTAATTGGTTTTATGATCAGTTTGCTTTCTCCTGCAAATATCACCATTGCATCACATCCGGCAATCCTTGCTGATTCCATGAGCTCTTCGGATCTTCTCTTTTCTGTCACTGCGATCTTTCGACACATCAGATCTTCTGTTCCTTCAGGAGAATGTATTTTGCTGTTCAGCTTTGAAATGATATTCATAATGCTCATCGGCTTCTTCAATGTGATCACTTCACCGCAGCTCTCAGTATCCCTTTTGATGAATTCGTAAACTTCGTAAGCAACCTCTTCATAAGGATGAATATTCAACAGGGCGCTGATCACATTATTCAGGTCTTCGTCATGGCATTGCATCTCAAGCCTGAATTCTGGTTCTTCTGACAAGGCATTCTTTCTGCCTGAGTAAGGGCTTGCTTTGCTGTTCGGCCTGAATGTTCCAATGCCTGAACTTCTGAATGAACATGAATCATAATTGCCGATTACTCCGGCACCCTGCTTTGCAAGCCCGGCAATCAGCGTCTCCACATGTTCCTCGGGTACGAATGTCACCAGCTTTCTGAATCTCCTGAGAAGAAAGAACTTCTCCTTGCCGGCAATTTCAACTTTTCTGAAAGGCAGTTTCATCTGATTTCATGCAGGCAGGCAAAAAAAAAGTGTACCTGTTTACGATACACTTTTTGGCTGATATCCGCCTGAATTCTTTAGGAGATTTGGGCTGTGCACTTGTACCGGAATCCCGTTGCCTTCCGGAATCGTTGAGTAAGGACTTGAACTGTAACTCATTTCTTTAAAATATCAACGAAGTGGCTGAAAAACAAGATAATTTACTGCGGCAGCCGCAAATCACGATCACACAGTACGTTTTGTATTAATACTTGGGATTCCTTCCGATACTTCTCCGTATGCAAATCAATCAGCAAATCACAGCTTCAATCTCTGGAAGAGCTTGTCTATAGGTTTCGAATTTTGCATGATATAAAAGTGGAGTGATTTCACTCCTTTATTCAGCAGCTCTTCGCATTGCTTAGCCGCCCATTCAACACCAATATCGGAAATGTGCTCGGGTTTCGCTTCCAGGACCTCTGCGGAAAGTTCTTCAGGTATGTCTACAAAGAAGTTGCTCGGAATGGACTTCAGCTGTTGCTTTGATGTAAGCAGTTTGAGGCCGGGTATGATTGGAACTTCAATACCTGCTTCCCGGCATCTGCTCAGATAATTGAAATAATGCCTGTTGTCAAAGAACATCTGTGTAACAATGTAATCAGCTCCTGCATCAACTTTCTCTTTTGTAAACTTTATGTCCTGCATCAGATTCGGGGATTCGAAATGCTTCTCCGGATACCCGCTCACGCCGATGCAGAAACTGGTCGGTGCCGCATCCATCAGATCCTCCTCCAGATACTTGCCGTTGTTCATTGCTCTTATCTGTTTCACAAGATCAGTGGCGTATAAGTTGCATGTCCTTCCTTCCGGAACCGGCTTCTTGAATCCCGGACTGTCACCTTTGATTGCAAGCACATTCTCAATTCCGAGATAATTGAGTTCAATAAGCGCATCTTCGGTTTCCTCCTTTGTAAATCCATCGCAAAGTATGTGCGGCACTGTATCCACATTGTATCTGTTCTTTATCGCGACGCTTATCCCGATTGTCCCGGGCCTCTTTCTTTTAACCTTCTTGCGTATTCCCGACGGTGTTTCTTCATAAATGACCTGTGAAGAATGCGAGGTAACATCTATGAACGGCGGGTTATATTTGATGATGGAATCTATGAATGAAAACAACTGCTGTATGTCGCCTCCTCTTTGCAGCGGTATGATCTCAAAGCTTATCAGTGGCGATCCCGATTTCTGTAGATGTTCAATTACTTTCATTTGACAGGTTTGGTTGACAATTCATTCTTGATATAGCCGTTGCGTCAGTTGCCTTTCCAGTATGCGGGATGCAGATTGAAATCTCCCTCCGCAATGATCGTGCTGTTCCCGCTTGAAACATCAACTATCCCTACAGACAGCTTCGTCTCAGTACCTGCATCATAAAGTATCCTGTTGTTATCGATCCATTCATAAGTTCCAAGGCTTCCTCCGCTGATACTTACTTCCCTCTTATTGTTTCCGTCAGTATCCATCAGGTACAATGAAACATCCGAACTTGAGATCACGGCAAATGCAATAAGCTTACCGTCAGGCGAAAACCGCGGAACATTTGTACTGGGCATTCCTTTTGTAAGTGCAGCCTCCGAACCGTTCTTGTAAATTCTGATTGTTCCTTTGAGATTGTCGTCAAAGCTTGCATAGGTTACCATCTTACCGTCAGCCGAGATGTCTGGCTCAAGATTGGCTTCCTTGTTTGAACTGATTATCTCAACCGATGAATTATCCGGATCTTCCATGTCAATCATCACAACGGCTTTGGTCCCGTTCACAAATGTTGAATAGACCAGTTTGTCTCCTTCAGGAGTAAGGTCCTGCATATTGGAGTATCCTGCTTCAGAAACTTGTTGCGGCTCTGAACCTGCCAGGGTGTCAATGACAAGTATCGAAAGCACTTCGTCAACTTCATTGTTGAATATTACTTCTTCGCCGCCCGGAAGGAATGAGGGATAATATCCGTTCCACAAATAGTACGGATCTGTGTTCGCCGCCTTCGCAATATCCCTTATCAGATATACTCTGCCTCTGTCTGTATAGAACACGATCTGCTTGCCGTCAGGTGACCACTCGGGCCTCATGCAGTTCTCATCCATTCTCGTAAGCTGTGTTTTTCCGCTCCCGTCTTCATCCATAACAAATACCTGCAGAAATCCGTTTGTGCCGTTATTGGAACAATATGCTATCTTTCCTGCATAAGCAAAGTTCCCAAGATGAAGTGCAATTAAAGCCGATAGTGCAAAAACAAGTTTTGTCATTAAGTGTAAGTTAGATTGAACAGCCTGCAAAATATCTATGTGCAGTCTCAGTTGAAAGTTATTTCAGAGCGGACTTGTTAAGCCTGCGTGTTTTCCTTGTACTGAAGCTGATACAGCTTGTAATAAAGCCCTTCGTTTCCAAGAAGTTCCTGATGCGTTCCCATCTCCTTTATCTCGCCCCTGTGCATTACTATTATCTTGTCGCAGTTCTGAATTGTAGAAAGCCTGTGCGCAATGATAATGGATGTCCTTCCTTCTATCAGCTTCTTTATGGCGGACTGAATCAGCATCTCCGTATTCGTATCAACGCTCGAAGTTGCTTCATCAAGTATGAGTATCCTCGGGTCATATGCCAAAGCCCTTGCAAAAGAGATCAGCTGTTTCTGCCCTACGGAAAGCGTGGCGCCCCTTTCGTTCACTTTTCTGGAAAGACCGTCTTCAAGTGTATCCACAAACTCCTTGAGTCCGGCATTCTTCACTGAAGCCTTAACGGTCTCCTCCGAAATGTCCTGATTATTAAGCGTAATGTTTGAGCGAATGTCTCCGGAAAACAGGAAGACATCCTGCAAGACAACTGCGATGTTCTTTCTCAGTTCCTTCTGCGAATATTCCCTGATATCGGTTCCGTCAATCAGGATCTCGCCCTTGTTCACGTCATAGAACCTTGTAAGAAGACTGATAATGGTAGTCTTACCCGCTCCGGTTGCACCTACAAATGCTACCTTTTCCCCCTCTGAAATTTTAAATGAAACGTTCTTAAGAACGTAATCTTCCCTGTTGTAAGCAAACCACACATTCCTGAATTCGATCTCCCCCCTGAATTTGCCTGCCATCTTAGGTTCGGGAGGATCGCTGATCGAAGGCCTTTCATCAAGCAAAGCAAATATTCTTTCGCTGGATGCCATTGCCGTCTGAAGTATGTTGTACTTTTCGGAAAGATCCCTGATCGGCCTGAAGAACATTTCCGTGTACTGAATGAACGAGACAATCACTCCGATAGTAACCGCACCCTGGATCACCTGGCCGCCGCCGTACCAGATAATCAGTCCGACAGACAGCGCACCGATAAGCTCCACTACGGGAAAGAACACCGCATAGTAGAAAATGCTTCTCTTGTTTTCCTCAGTGTGATCCCTGTTGATCTTTTCAAATTCTTCAATCGTCTTCTTCTCCTTCACAAAATACTGGACAACGGATATGCCGGAGATATGCTCCTGTATGAAGGCATTGAGCTTGGCTACAAGCAGTCTGATCTTCCTGTATGACTCCCTCACCTTCTTTCTGAATACAGAGGTCAAATATATCAGCAACGGAAGTACCGCAAGAGTTACAAGTGTAAGCTTTGCATCCAGTTCAAACATAAAAAACAGGATCCAAACTATCAGAAATATATCGCCGAATGCAGTTACAAGCCCGGAAGAGAAAACCTCAAACAGCACCTCAACATCACCTGTGACCCTTGTTACAATTCTTCCCAGAGGGTTTCTGTCAAAAAATTTCAGATCAAGCGTAAGCAGGTGCCTGTAAACTTTCCGTCTCAGGTCAAATATTATCTTTTGCCCTATCCAGCTTGTGAGATAGGCCATCGCATACTGTATCAGGCCATGAAGCACAAGGGTGCCGATCATGATAAGAACGATCATCTGCAGTCCGGGCATGTCGCCGTTTGCAATCTTGTCGTCAATTGCAATGGGAGTGAGCCTCGGGCGCAGTGCCGCAAGCGCGGAGATTGTGATGGTAAGTACAGTGGCAATTATGATCTGCGTCCTGTAAGGCCTGAAGAAAGACAACAGTCTTTTCAGGATCTTGGGATCGATCTCTTTGGCAAGTACTTCGTCTGTATGTGTCGCTTGTTCAGCCAACTATTCTATGCCGCTGATTTCTTCTTCAAGTAATTGTTTCTGATAAATGTCAAAGTATATTCCTTTAAGAGCCAGAAGTTCATTGTGAGTCCCTTCCTCGATGATCCGTCCGCGGTCAAGAACAATAATGTTGTTTGCCGACATCACGGTTGATATGCGGTGTGTGATGATTATGCTTGTTCTACCCTGCATTATCTTCTTAAGTTCCTGCAGTATCTCTTCCTCTGTTTTGGTGTCAACTGCAGACATTGAGTCGTCAAGTATCAGTATCTTCGGTTTCATATATAAAGCCCTTGCAAGAGAAGTCCTTTGCTTTTGTCCGCCGGAAAGGGTTATGCCTCTCTCTCCGAGAACAGTGCCGAACTTTTTTGGAAATGCATCAACATCCTTATACAGTCCCGATGATCTTGCAGCTTCTTCGGCTGCAGTCAGGTCAGAATGCTCTGCCGAATATGCAATGTTGTTTCCGATAGTGTCTGAGAATAGGAATGATTCCTGCGGCACTATGCCGATGGATCTTCTCAGCACCGTGAGAGGTATGGTCCGAATGTCTCTTCCGTCTAACTTCACACTTCCCGAAGTCACATCCCAGATCCTCGGTATGAGATTTACCAGAGTGCTTTTGCCGGAACCTGTCGGGCCGATTATCCCCAGCGTAGTTCCCTTTCTTATGTTCAGGTTGATGTTCTTAAGAGTGTCCGAAGAAGACAACGGATATCTGAAGCTTACATTGCTGAACTCAATATCTCCCTCTATGTCCTTCTCCGTTACAGAATAGTCAGTCTTTGAATCGTCAGAAATATCAGGCTCGGTTTCAATTATGTCCATTATTCTTTTCATGGACGGAGCCGCACGCTGTACAAGGTTTATGATCCATCCGAATGCTATCATAGGCCACGTCAGCTGTCCGAGATAAACAAGGAAGGATGAGATGTTGCCTATAGTCATTTTTCCTTTCATCACCTCAATGCCACCAAAGTAGATAACAATTATCACGGAAAGGCTGGTTAGCAGAAACATCATCGGGAAGGAGAAAGACTGCACCTTCGCAAGAAGCAAATTCTTCTGCTGATAATCGCCCGAGATCCTGTCAAATTCGTCTGCCTCGTTTTCTTCCCTTGCGTACGACTTCACCACCCTGATACCGGACATGCACTCCTGAGCTTTTGAAGTCAGGTCAGAGAAGATCTCATAAACCCTGAGCGACCTGTTGAAAGTTGCCTTTCCCACTTTATAAACAATGAAAGTTATGAGCGGAAGCGGCGACAAGGCAAGCACAGTGACGAGAGGATTAATGCTGAAAAGTATGATGAGAGTAAATATTATCCGGGTTACTGTTTGAACAGAATACATGATTCCCGGCCCGATGAAGTTGCGCACATTTCCAATGTCATTTGTTGCATGAGCCATTATGTCGCCCGTTGATCGGGCATTGTAAAACGACTTGGGCAACAGCTGAAGATGCGCGAAGAAATCATGCCTGATATCATTTTCCACTTCCCGTGACATGACAATCAGATTCTGCCGCACAAGGAAAAGAAATATCCCCCGCAAACCCACCATTGCAATTCCCGCCAGGGCATACGTGAGGATGCTGTAACTGAGCTGCCCGGTTGTAAGTGCATCCACGGCGGCGCCCACTATCAGCGGATAGATGCTGTCAAAACCGTTTGCAATAATTACGAAGACGGAACCCTTTACGATCTTTGACTTATATCTCGCAAGATAGGGCCTTAAGGCTAAGAGTGATCTCATGAAGTAGGCAAAAATAGCTCTTTGAACACACAATTACAGACCAAGAATGAGTCTCGGGAAGATTGCCGGCACAGCCGAAACTCAATCCTGATCATGCTTACTGATCCAGGATTCTCTTCAGATCTGAATCCGGAAGTTTAACCAGCCCGGAAGCCGGAAGTCTCTCCAGAAGTTTCCTCCAGTTCGGGTCTTTTCCGAACACCTCTCCGAACAAAGGAAGTGAATCTTCAACTTTTCCATTGTTGGCAAGCATAACGGCATGCCAGAATTTCATTTCAGCGTTTTCCGGAAACATCGCCGCCGCAAGAGAATACTCACGTCCTGCAAGTTCCATATCATTCTTCTCCGCCGCCAGGTCGCCGTTATTCATGTGTTCGTAAGCCCTGTGCACCTGAAGCAGTCTCGCCAGCTCTTTAAGTGGGTCTGAACTGTCCTCAACGCGAAGATCAATCAGCCTGTCCTCCCACGGCTTGCCTGTTGATTCACCTTTTACAATAAGCAGGCATGCAGACTGTTTACCTCTAATATCTCCGCCGGCATTCTCAGCCGCTTCCAGAGCGGCAACAAGTCTTTCGGCAAGTCTTCCCTGCGAATTCTCAAAAGCATCTGACATTGCCGGCCAAATCCTGTCATTGAGCATCATGTTTGCCTGCACCGAAAAATTATCACCTGTGACATAACCTGCATCCTTAATGCAAAGCTTTCCGTTATAGCAGGCAGATCTTCCTTTTGAATCAACAATTGCAACTTGCCTGTAATCACGGCCTTCGTCAGCGCTTATCATTTCATCTATTGCCTCCTGGGGTGATTTACCTGACTTGAGAAGTTCCAGTCCCCTGGGGCCGAAGTAAGGATTCACAAAAGACTGCGTGGCAACTACGCCCACACCTGCCTCTCCCCAGCTCACAATAGATCCCACTGAAAACCAGTGAGACTGAACGGCAACTCCCATTTCCCCCGTAACAGGATCCCTTGCAACGATTGAATAAGTGTGTGCCAAATTTCCGGGTGGAGGCACCTGTCCTGAAGCGCCGGACAAGCAGACAAAAGCCATGATGAAATTTAATAAGGTTTTCATGATGAATTGGATTTGAGTCAAATTATTAATTGAAAGCCGCACTTTCAATGTTACCGCCAAGATGCACTTTGGCCTGAGATCGCCGGCAAACGCACGTCAGGATTACAAAGGATATGACTGATTTCAGGAATTTACAGATACCGTATAATCGGCACCGGGCCTGAAAGTCCAAATAACTTCATTGGAAATCAAGCACTTGATGACTATTTTTGCAAAAATTAAATACCCTGAATGGCAAAAGGCTTTAATGTTTTGTTCGTTACCAGCGAAGTGTTTCCTTACTCAAAAACCGGCGGCCTTGCAGATGTTTCAAATTCCCTCCCACAAGCTCTAAACTCCCTTGGAAATGATGTAAGAATAATTACGCCGAAGTACGGACCGCTTGATGAAAGGAGACTTCAGATACATGAGATCAAGAGGCTCAAGGACCTTAAGCTCACTGTAAACGGCAAGGATACCAGATTCAGCATCAAGTCTTCGTTTATACACAGCAAGAACACGAAAGCCCAGATGTATCTTCTTGAAAGCCTTGATTACTTCAAGAACAAGGGGATCTATCAGAACATCAACACAAAGAAGGATTTCCAGAACAATGATGAGCGTTTTCTGTTCTTCTGCAAGGCAGTTATAGAGATCCTTGAGATCCTGCAGTGGAAGCCAGATGTGATACACTGCAACGACTGGCAGACCGGACTGGTACCCGCTTTCATAAAGACCGTTTACAGCGATAATCCTTATCTTAAGGACATCAAAACGGTATTCACAATACACAATCTTGCATATCAGGGCAATTTCCCGAAGTCCAGCTTTGAGAAGACGGGGCTTCCAGACAGCGTGCTCACTGAAAAAGGCGGACTTCATCATGATCAGTTCAGCTATCTGAAGACCGGCCTGAACTATGCGGACATGATCTCAACAGTCAGTGAGAAATATGCAGAGGAGATCAGAACCAGCCGTGAATACGGTTACGGCCTCGAGGAAGTGCTCAGCGCAAAGAAGAAGAAGATGGTCGGAATTCTGAACGGAATTGATTACACTGTATGGAATCCTGTTGTTGATAAGCTCATTCCGTACAGATACACATATCAGGAAATACCTCTTAAATATGAGAACAAGCGCGAGCTGTTGGAGAAGCGAAGGATCGAGTACGATGAGGATATTCCGCTTATCGGAGTTATCAGCAGGCTTGTAGATCAGAAAGGGTTTGACCTGATCGTAGAAGCCCTGCCTGAACTTATGAAAGAAGATATTCACATGATCATACTGGGAACAGGTGAGGAAAAGTATCAGAAGTTCCTGAAGTCGGCTGAAAAGAAATACAAGAACAAACTGGCAGTTGAGATCGGTTTTGACGAAACGCTAGCCCATCAGATCGAAGCCGCATCAGACATTTATCTAATGCCTTCCAAGTTTGAACCTTGCGGACTTAACCAGATGTACAGCCTCAAATACGGAACAGTGCCGGTTGTCAGAAACACCGGCGGACTTGCAGATACTATAATTGATTACAGAAAGCCAAAGGGCAACGGATTCCTGTTTGACAAATACGATTCAAAGGAAATGGTAAAGACCGTGAAGACTGCGCTGAAGTTGTTTCAGGACAAGGAAAAGTGGAACAAGCTTGTAAGGCAGGGAATGTCGCTTGACTTCTCATGGAAAGTTTCCGCGCAGAAGTACATGAAACTTTACAAGGATGTCAACTCTTCCAGGTCATGACCCTGAACAGGGCCGTCTTTCTTGACAGGGACGGCACTTTGAATGAAGAAGTGAGTTATCTGTCAAGGGTGGAAGATCTGAAGATCATACCGGGCGCAGAGACTGCATTGAAGGAACTGAGAAAGGCCGGTTATCTTAACATTGTAATAACAAATCAGTCGGGCATTTCGAGAGGTTTTTTTACTGAGGAAGATCTGAGCGAAATACATGCAGAACTGTCAGCAAGACTGCAGGACAGAGGCCGCAGTCTGATAGACGGGATATTCTATTCGCCGTATCATCCTGAGGGCATATTGGAAAGATACAGGACGGAGAGCCCTGACAGGAAACCCGGCACCGGAATGATAATGAAGGCGGCCGAGAGATTTGACATAGAGCTTAAGGAATCATTTCTCATAGGCGACAGTTTGACAGACATGCAATGCGCCGATAATGCCGGATTGAGGAAGATACTTGTTATGACGGGATACGGAAGAAAGACCAAAGAAGTGTGCGCCGGCCTGGGGATAGAGCCGGAATATGTAGCAGAGGATATCCTTGATGCCGCCGGTTATATAACCGGCGGGTTCACAATAAAGCAAACAGGAAATTAACATTTGACAAGATTATGTTTCGGGGCCGCGGCAATATATATTGCCGCGCTCATTCTGGCCGTAAACGGCTGCCAAAACGAACCCGGAGATGTGGGACTCAGCTTCATCTCTCCAAACGATACAACCGGCGTCAAATATCTTGATTCGGTCACAGACTCCCTCACCGTAACTTCAAGCACTTACGAAAAAGCCGTTAATACTTACGGGGCGACTTTCTTCTTCGTTGGCAAATATGAACAGTTCGAATCGAAGTCGGCTTTGAAATTCGTCAATATCCCGGCTGATTATGACAGCGCTACAGTGCTGTCTGCTTCAATCAATCTCCGGGCAGGTGATGTTGTATTCCAGAACAAGACAGGGATCACAGATTTCACTGTTTACAAGATACTCACCGGCATCAACCTTGCCACTGTTACAATTGACTCCATAACTTCTTCAACCGTAGGCACCACGCCCCTCGGAAGTTATTCAGGTGTTGTTCCGGACACGCAGTTCATAAGTGTTCCGATCGACAATCAGACTGTCAAAGACTGGCTCGAATACGCAGCAGATACTTCCTATGCTCAGAAGAATTACGGTATTATGCTTCAGCCGACTTCCGCTTCCACTACGATCAGGGGTTTCTATTCTTTCAATAATCAGACAGTGAATCTGCCTTACCTGTCAGTAGTGCTTACAAAGAACGGGGAAACCGATACTATCAAGATAATTGCACCTGAAACAGTGAGCCTTTCAGATGCTCAGTCGGCAAATCTTCCCCCGGAAAGAATGCTGGTTCAGAACGGGATCGCTTACAGAACTTCCATGACGTATGACCTCAGCAAACTCCCGTCCAATGTCATAATCAACAATGCAAGGGTTGAACTTCATCTTGACAGTAAGGCTTCCTATATTTCCGAAAGCGGAAGCAGGACCATTGTTTTCGGACTGATCAACGATACTTCCGGTTTCGGCGACACGCTGTTTACAAATGCCTTTCCTCAGGATTCCGTCACTTATTCGGTTTCAGTCAATCAGATCTTCCAGAACTGGAATTCCGGTTTTCTTCCAAACCTCGGACTTTCCATTAAAGGAAGTTTCGAACTTCAGAACCTCGACAGGTTCGTCTTCTATTCAAATGAAGTAGCCGACACAACCCTTAGGCCGCGATTGAAAATTTATTATACACTCAGAAACTGATGAACAGGATAATCTTATTGCTTGCTCTTATGATGATCCTGTGTTCCGTTCCCGCTAATGCGCAGGAACAGGATGCAGGAGGTTCGCCTTATTCACTGTTCGGCATCGGCGATATCATCAACTATTCAAGCAACCGCACTTACTCGATGGGAATCCTCGGGACTTCCCTCTTCGGCAACTATGTGAATTCGTATAATCCCGCGGCGCTCGGCAAATTGCGGCTCACGCAACTGACATTCGCATTCGATTACGGATTCTTCAACACTC
This sequence comes from uncultured Ignavibacteriaceae bacterium, assembly GCA_964615795.1. Classification (GTDB taxonomy): domain Bacteria; phylum Bacteroidota; class Ignavibacteria; order Tepidaquicellales; family Tepidaquicellaceae; genus JADJAH01. The sequence continues at coordinate 19,398 of CAZTQR010000017.1, read as the reverse complement.
AGAATGCAACCACGGAAAGCAAACTTTCCAACGGGACAGTTCTGGGTTTCAATCTCGGAATTCCTCTTTCCGTTGCAAACGGGTGGACATGGTCACTCGGATTCAATCCTGTAACCATTGTAAATACTAAAGTGAAGCTGAACGGAAATACCGGCGGACAGAACTTCACTCAGACTTACTCATCCAAAGGCGGACTTTCGAGGATCAGCACCGGAATGTCATACACGCTTGCCAGGGCCTTGACCTTGGGAGCAGAATACAACTACGGTTTCGGGGAGATCAAGTCGCAGAACTTCATCAGTTTCAATGCGCAGGGCTTCATTAACACAAACATAAAGAAGGAACTTGATTTTGATAAGTCTTACACTAAGCTCGGCGCTATTCTCGAACCGGGAAGACTCTTCAGAAGCATTCCTCTGAGAAACCTCACGATCGGATTCCTCTATCAGTTCGGATTCGGGCTCAACTCAAGCGAACAGGGCATTTACAATTCTTCACTCTCAATAGACACTGTGAACCTGGGATCAGGTGAGATAGAAATTCCTTACCAGTTGTCATTCGGAATTACGAATGTCTTCTCGAACAAGTATGTGACAAGCGCAGACATTGTGTTGCAGAACTGGAGCAATTTCAACCAGTCAAGTGCGCTTGATGTGAAGCTTGGAAGCTCATACAGGGCAGGCCTCGGCATTGAGATCCTTCCTTCAAGCGAAGCTTCCGGATTGTTTGAAAAAATGAGCTACCGAATCGGCGGATACTACGAAAAACTGTTCTACAATGTGGCAGGCAACGTCATTAATTCCTGGGGAGTGAGAGCGGGAGCGAATATCCCGCTGAGCGATTTCAGTTCAATGGAACTTGGAGTTAACTACTCTCAAAGAGGCACTACCAGCAATGGTCTTGTAAAGGACCAGTTTCTCAACTTCACGGCTTCTCTTAACTTTGGCGAAATATGGTTCATCAGGCCAAGAGAAGAAGATCAATAAAACTTAAAATGAAATGGACCCAATAAAGCACACACTCGAAGAATACGACAAGGAAATTCTTGGCGCGATCAGGAATGAGACTGCAAGGCAATCCGATAAGCTCGAGCTGATCGCCTCAGAAAATTTTGTTTCATACGCTGTAATCGAAGCGCTCGGTTCAACTCTTACAAATAAGTATGCCGAAGGTTATCCCGGAAAGAGATATTACGGTGGATGTGAATATGTTGACGTGGCCGAAGATCTGGCCAGGGACAGGGCAAAGAAACTTTTCGGTGCCGAGTATGTCAATGTTCAGCCGCACTCAGGAAGCCAGGCCAATATGGCTGTGTATTTCACACTCGTTAAACCCGGCGATAAAGTTATGGGTATGGACCTCTCCCACGGAGGCCATCTTACTCACGGGTCACCTGTAAACTTCTCGGGACAGCTGTACAATTTCACGCAGTACGGTATCAATCCTGAAACAGAGCTTCTGGACTATGACATGGTTGAGCAAACTGCGCTCAGAGAAAAGCCGAAGATGATCACGGTTGGCGCAAGCGCATATTCAAGGAACATTGATTACAAGAGGTTCCGTGAAATTGCAGATAAGATCGGCGCATTCCTGCTTGCAGACATTGCACACCCTGCAGGACTAATCGCAAAAAAACTTCTTAATGATCCGGTTCCTTACTGCCATGTTGTAACTACCACAACCCATAAGACTCTTCGCGGCCCAAGAGGTGGATTGATCCTGATCGGAAAAGATTTTGAGAATCCGTTCGGCATCGTTGCGCCAAAGTCGGGAAGGGTGAAGATGATGAGCGAGCTTATTGACTCTATGGTAATGCCCGGAATTCAGGGCGGACCGCTTATGCATGTTATCGCCGCAAAAGCAGTTGCATTCAGGGAAGCGCTCGAAGATAGTTTTCTCGATTATGCCGGACAGGTTATCAGTAACGCTCAGGCCCTTTCCGCAAGACTTGCAGAGCACGGATTCAAAGTTATCTCAGGCGGCACTGACAACCACCTTATGCTCGTTGACCTGAGAAACAAGAACATCTCAGGTAAAGCAGCTCAGGAAACTCTCGATGAAGTCGGGATCACAACAAACAAGAACTCGGTTCCCTTTGACGACAAGAGCCCGCTTATAACAAGCGGTGTTAGGATCGGAACCCCGGCGCTTACCACAAGGGGCATGAAGGAAGATGAGATGAAAGCCATTGCAGACATCATCAGCATGGTTATCAGCGACCCGAAGAGCGATGCTGTTAAGACTGAAGCCTCGGCTAAAGTAAAGGATATAACTTCCGGTTTCAGGCTCTATGACGGCCTGAAGATCGGCAGGCAATAAACTTCCCGCTGAATGATCACAGATCCGGACAAAACTCAGGACACCGCAGAGGAAGGTGAAATGACCTTTCTCGAGCATCTTGAGGAGCTTCGGTGGAGGATCATCAAGTCTGTGATAGGTGTGGTTGCCGGAGGAATTATTGTGGCGGTATTCATAAACACTATCGTTGACCATGTGCTTCTGCTTCCGGCAACAAAGACCAATCCCCCGCTTCACCTTCAGAATATCAAGCCCTTCGGACAGTTCACACTTTACATGGAGATAATTCTTATAGGCGGCGCTGTGCTCAGCATTCCGAACCTCTTCTATCAGATCTGGAAATTCATAGAGCCCGGCCTCCGGCCAAATGAGAGAAAGTACATAAAGAGCATAGTGATCTTTTCAAGCTTCTGTTTCATATCAGGAATTGTCTTTGCTTATCTTGTGATTCTCCCCACAGCGCTTGAGTTTCTGGCAGGGTTCGGTTCGTCAATCATTGACAACAACATTGCCATTGATGAGTATTTCAGTTTCATTATCTCCACTATGCTTACGGCCGGAGTTGTGTTTGAACTGCCCATGGTCTCTTTCTTTCTTTCGAAGCTCGGTATTCTGAAACCGGAGTTCATGAGAAAGTACCGGAAGCATGCGGTTGTCATCATTCTTCTCGTAGCCGCAATTCTGACTCCGAGCCCGGACATTACAAGCCAGCTTCTGCTTGGCATTCCTTTGCTCATACTTTATGAGATCAGCATTCTGATATGCAAGTTCTCACAGAAGAAAGATACAGGTGAATTTACGGAAGAACAAACCGCATAAAAACAGAACAGAATTTGAACTTAAAGTCGATCTCAGAACCGGTCACAAAGGAACTCGAAGAGTTCAGCGGAATATTCTCACGCTCGCTGAAGTCAAATGTTGCATACATTGACCTTATTACCAGATACATTCTGAAACAAAAAGGAAAGCGGATCAGGCCATTATTGGTTCTGCTTTCAGCAAAGGCCGGCGGAGGAATTACGGACAGGACTTACATCGCCGCAACCATGGTTGAGCTTCTTCATACCGCCACTCTCATACATGATGATGTTGTTGACGATGCAAAGACAAGGCGCGGACTCGCATCCATCAATGCCGTTTGGAAGAATAAGGCCTCCGTGCTTATCGGCGACTATCTTCTTTCAAAGGGCCTGCTTGTTTCGCTCGACAATAATGAGTTTGAATTTCTGCAGATCACTTCGGAAGCCGTCAAAAGAATGAGCGAAGGCGAACTCCTGCAGATACAGAAGGCAAGAAATTTTGATGCTACTGAAGAGACTTATTTTAAGGTCATTTCGGATAAGTCAGCTTCGCTGATAAAGACATGCTGTAAACTCGGTGCGGTCAGCGCTACCAAAGACAAAGCAATTGCGGAAGGACTGTCAGTGTACGGAGAAAACACAGGCATCGCTTTTCAGATCAGAGATGACATTCTTGACTACGCGGGAAGAAAGAAACTTCTCGGAAAATCCACCGGGAATGACCTGAAGGAAAAGAAGTTCACGCTTCCGCTCATTGTAGCACTCCGTAACGCACCTGATTCCAAGTCACGCGAGATCATGAAACTCATCAAGAGCGATTCAAAGAAGAAATTCGACCAGGTCTATGAGTTCGTGATCAAATACGACGGGATCGGCTATTCAACGGAAAAAGCCGAAATGCATTCGGCTCTCGCCAAAAACGCCATCTCGGCTTTGAAAAACACCGACGCAAAAAGGTCGCTTATTGAATTTGCAGATTATGTGATTGAACGGGATTCCTGAAACTCAGATAGCCTGCTACTGCTTCTGCTCAGTCTTCTGAATGTCTTTGCCCTGCGCTTCATATTTTGAAGGACACTTGGTAAGCACTTCCTTCGCATGAAACTCGCCGTTCTTCACCTTGCCTTTTGCCACAACCGCTTCTGCAACTTCGAAATTGTTCGGCTTGGCTCCCGCAAGAACCACCTTCATCTCGTTGTTGAAATCATCCTTCATATAGAAGCTGAAAGTGTTGGACTCAGGATCGAATTTCGATTCCTTGTCTTTTAGCCACTGGCCCTTCACTTCCACAGTTTTCAATTTATCCTTCGCCTGCGCAAAGTTCACGTATTCGATCTTGCTGTCCATGAATGACATGAATCCGACACCCACAAACACCAGGACTATAATAAGCCCTGTGATCATTTTTGCTTTTTTTGACATGTTGTTATTCTTTTGTTTCCAGTTTTTTAAGTTGCTTGCTCATGCTCCTCAGATATCCGAACAATCCGATCCAGATTATCATAACAATCAGAAGCACTACATACATCGAGTTTGTTTCAAGAAAATCGTACATGCAGTTTAGTCAGAGTTTGATGAGATTTTGTATTTGATGAACTCAAGCCTGGTCTTCATGTTCAGCACCCAGAAAAATAGCAGTGTAAAGCCAAGCAGTGAAGTCAGAAATATTATGAGCATGCTTGTGTCCATGTTGATCTTTCCCGAATTGTTTATGATCGGATCGGGATGAAGCGTTTCCACCAGCCTGGGCATTATGAAGATGAAGAACGGCATTGTAATGCCGGCAACGATCGCATATACGGAAGACAACCTGGCCTTCTGCTCTTCTGAATCAATTGCCGATCTTAACGCAAAGTACGCGCCGTAGATCATCAGCAAAATGAAAATGGATGTCTGCCTCGGGTCCCAGTTCCAGAATGAACCCCAGTTAAACTTTGCCCATAGCGAACCGGTGGCTGTTGCAAGTATGCAGAACAGGAAGCCGAGCTGTGCGGATGAAAATGACCTGATGTCGTAATCTATGTTCTTCGTCCTCAGATATCTTACCGCATACCACAGCGACATGGTAAATGCCACAACGGAGATCCATGACATGGGAACATGGAAGTAAAGCACCCTTGCCTTGTCTCCCAGTGCCGGGATGTTCGGAATAGGCAGTACTATGCCGGCGAAGATCACAATTGCAATTATTACAAAAACGGAATATTCGTAGATCCTGCCCATTAGGTTAGTCTGCTTGAGTTCTTGAAGTTAATTGCCGCTCTTGATCCGATCTTATTACAGCCCTTGACCGTAAACCGTCCGGAAGTCTCCGGATGCCTGTGCATCTGACAGTCTTATGAACGCTCAGGGCGCGGCATGGAACTTGTACTTCAAACATAATCCAAAATAGTGATTCAACCAATGCATTTAGTCAGTCCTCCCAAACAAATGGAAACAGCATAAGCGAAACTGTCACCACTACAGCGTTATATGAGACAAGTATCAGAAACTCCCCGGTTATCTCCTTCAGGTCTATTCCTGCAGAAGCCAGTTTCGTTGCATTGATCACCGTTAGCAAAAGCGGAAGAAGCACGGGAAAGGAAAGTACGGGATAAAGTGTGCCCTTTGAATTTGCTTTGGAGATTATCGCAGCTATGATCGTTGAAGCTGCCACAAGGCCTATGTTTCCGAGCGACATTACAAGTACGAACAGGCCGGGGTTCTTTATCGTGTATCCCGTGATCAGTATGAAGAGGGTCAGTATGAAAAAATTGAGAACAAACGTTAGTACAAGGTTGAAGAGCAGTTTGCCCGTAAAGATCTCCGCAGGTCCGGCAGTCAGTTTCAGCGCGGCTGAAGTCTCCTTTTCTTCTTCCTTCACAAATGTCCTTGAGAGTCCGCCTGAAGCTGAAAAGAACACTGCTATCCAGAGCAGTCCAGTCAGCAGTTCATCCTCAAGCTTCTCATCACCAATTGCAAAGCGTATGATTGAAATTGTGACAAGGACAAACATAAGGAGTGAGTTTATTACATACCTTGTCCTTAGCTCCGACCGGATGTCTTTAAGGAACACAAGTTTGACATTGTTCAGAAACTTGTTCTTCATTTGTGCTCTTCAATGTTTATCCGCTTACTGCAAAGCTTCAGGTCATCTTCATCGTTCGTGGCAATGATCAAAATCCCCTTTTCCTTCTGCCTCTCCGCAATGCGCTCCATGGTCTCAATGCCGCTTCTGTCGAGATTTGATCTCGGTTCATCCAGCATAAGCAATTCGGGCTCATTAAGCAGGGCGAATGCCAATTTGAGCTTCTGTTTCATCCCTGAAGAATAGGTTTTGACTTCATCATTCCTTCTGTCTGCCAGCCCTGTAAGCTCAAGCAGATTCACAAGCTCTCCGTCATTGACTTCCCTGTCCGATTTCAAACCGGAGAACAGTCTGAGATTTTCAATAGCGGAAAGTTCGTCATAAAGGTTCAGATAAGGTGAGACAAATCCCAGCTTCTTTTTGACCTCATTCATTTCAATTTCGTTGCCGGTATTTTTGAATTTCATAATGCCGGAAGACGGGCTGATGATTCCCGCGATTATTTTCATCAGGGTTGATTTGCCGGATCCGTTCCTTCCGACTATCACAGCAGAGTCACCCGCTGAAAGCTCAAAACTGATGCCTTTGAAAATTGTCTTTCCGGAGTATTTCTTCGTAAGGTCTTTTGTGTGGATGCTGAGATCAGGCATTGTATCCGGATGAAGTGGAATGTATTATGCGGAAAATTTCACTGCTGTATGATGCCGTGCTTTTCGCTGAGCCGTTGCTTGCGCCTTATGAGTGCCTGTTCGTAACGCCGCTTCTGCTCTTCGGTCTCCGGAAATATCTGCGGCACTTTCGCCGGCTGTTTTGTTTCTTTGTCCAATCCAACAAATGTAAGATAAGCGCTGTTCGAATGCTTGACTTCACCTGTGCTTATGTCTTCAACCTCAACCCTTACACCCACTTCCATAGAACTGTTAAATGCCCTGTTAACGGATGCCTTCAGCGTTACTATATTTCCAAGCTTCACGGGATGATGAAACACGAGATTGTCAACAGCGGCAGTAACGGATACAAGGTTACTGTGCCTTGCGGCTGAAAGCGCCGCGGCAATGTCAATCCAGTGCATAAGCCTGCCTCCAAGGAGATTGCCAAGCACGTTTGTATCATTCGGTAGCACAAGCTCGATCATTTCCACTATTGAGTGGCTTACAGTCTTGGGTTCGTTCATGCGGTCTTCGTCTTTAGGTTCTTTACTCTCGGCAATAGCGGACTTGTCGTGAATCTTTTTTCAAACCGTGAGATCTCGTCAGACGCTTCCTTATACATCTTCTTCTTTATGAGCGCCTGGATCTTTCCGTACAGGGCATCGTCTGCGTAATTTGAATCAAAGAATTCGTCGAGTACATAATCATAATAGACTATTGACGATTTGTAATTTCCGAGGTCATAATACATCTCCGCGCTCTTGAAAAGTTTGTATGCGAGCTTGTCCTTCATCTCCCTGATCTTTGCCTCTGATGCGGCTCTGTTCTTGCTTTCGGGAAAAAGCTCTACGTAATCCTGAAAAGATGTAAGCGCGAGTTTCGTGTATGTCTGGTCAAGCGAGAAATCCGGTGACAGCTTGTAGTAACACATTGCGGAATAGAAATACGCATCTTCCACAAGCGGACTGGTCGGATAGCTCTTAATGAGCGTTTCGAATTCGTAAACGGCAAGTATGTACTCCTCGTTCTTGTAGTAGCTCATTCCGAGGTAATAGATTGTCTTGTCAATTATGCCGCTTCCGGAATATCTCAGCTTTATTACGGAGAACTGGTCAATAGCATCAATGTAGTCCTTCTTGTCGTAGCTTGATTTGGCAAGCAGGTAAGCTGATTCTGGATTGTCTGACAATTCCCTCTTTGAGCCCGAAGAGCATGAGGCGATCATCACGGCTGACATCAAGACCATCATCAGCCTCAAAACAGCAACTGTTGCCAACTCAACTTTACAGAATTTCTTTTTAAATGTCATTTGCTTCTTATAGTGAAAAACAAAATTATTGCGGCGGCGGATAATCCTATCATCACTGCCGGAACCACAACAGAACTCACAGCGCCCTCATCGGGAAGCTTGTCACTAAGGAAGGGCGCACCGCTGTCTTCAATGAATGAGAGGTTCTGTGCATCCACATAGCTCCTGTTCGATCTGGAAAAAATTACTGAGTCAACGGCTCCTGCATTTCCGGGTACCGTAACGTAAACATCGAATCCTGCCCTGACCAATCTCTCCAGGCGCTTTGTTCCGACAATGTTGTCGGAACTGTAGGAAAGGTAATCTACATCCACCCCGGCATTTTTCATTGTAAGTACATAATCCGCGCTGTCAAACTTCTCTCCCCATATAACTTTAAAACCCTGAAGCCCCGATCGCACGTTCTGTGCAATGTAATCAGCTTCAGGGTTGAAATCATCAAACAGAAACACATACAACTTGTCATCGCCGAGCTTCATCAGCTTGTTCGTAAGGCTTGTAATGCCTTCTGCTATAAGCCTTTCGGCAATCCTTGAATTGCCTTCAGGCATTTGCTGTGAAAAAGCAATACCTCCCGGTCCGGAAATCAGTATGAACCACAGGAGGTATTTGAATGTCATTCTATCCGTAAATGCCTCTGAGCTTGAGAACCTTGGAGACCTTGTCTATTGAATAGATGTATGCTCCAAGCCTGAAGCTCGTGTTGTACTGCATGGCAGTGTTGTAAACATTGTTGAATGCTTCCGTCATCATCCTGTTCAGTCTGTGGTTAACATCGTCCTCATCCCAGAAATAACCGATCCTGTCCTGTACCCATTCGAAGTAGGAAACAATCACACCGCCCGAGTTTGCAAGTATGTCCGGGATTACACGGATACCCTTATCAAACAGAATGTCATCTGCATCTGCAGAAATCGGCCCGTTGGCTCCTTCAACTATGAGCTTTGCCTTGATCCTGCCGGCATTTTCTCCGGTGATCTGGTCTTCCTTGGCCGCAGGCACAAGAATGTCGCACTGGATCTCGAGGAGTTCTTCATTAGTGACTTTGTCACCGAGATTTGCTCCTTCGAGTGTCTTGTTACTGTTAATGTGTTCAACTGCCTTCTTGACATCAATTCCGTTGGCATTGTAGTATCCGCCGGATATGTCGCTGACGGCAAGTATCTTTACGCCCTTCTCGCTCAGGAGTTCAGCGCTCACAGATCCGACATTTCCGAATCCCTGGATGACAGCCGTGGTAGTTGCAGGATCAATTGACTGTGTCTTCAGTGCAGCCATGGTAGCGATCATAACTCCCCTTCCGGTCGCCTCCCGCCTTCCTCTTGATCCTCCGATGATGATCGGCTTTCCGGTAACTACACCGGTTACTGTTTCCTTCTTGTGCATGCTGTATGTATCCATTATCCAGGCCATGATCTGTTCATTGGTATTCATGTCGGGTGCCGGGATATCTGAATCCGGTCCGAAGACCTCAAGCATATTCACGGTGTATCTTCGCGTTATCATCTCAAGTTCCCTCTGCGAAAGAACTGAGGGATCGCATTTAACTGCGCCCTTAGCACCGCCGAACGGAATGTTTGCAATAGCGCATTTCCACGTCATCCATGATGCAAGTGCTTTCACTTCATCAAGGTCAACATCCGGAGCATATCTGACTCCGCCCTTTGACGGGCCGAGGATATTGTCGTGTATTACTCTGTAACCTTCAAAAACTTCAAGCTTACCGTTATCCATTGTAACCGGGATCGAAACGATTACCTGCTTGATCGGATTCTTAAGATAGTTATACAATCCTTCGTCAAGCTTGTAAAGTGCACAAGCCTTGTCGAATCTGATCATCATCGAATCAAAAGGATTGGGCTCTCCCTTCCTGTAAGGAGCAGGCTCTTTATACTCTTCAGGCATTATTATGTGTAGGTTAAGTTGTTAGGAAAATTGGTTTCATTCAAAATTAGCTTTACTCTATGCTTTTATCAAGTTAGTTAGAGGCCTCACAAAGCATGAACCGGCCTGAATTTTCAGTAATGATCCCAGTTTGACAAAGCGCCGGCATGCGCAAGTTCCTTTAATAATAGCCCTCCATTTGGTAACTTATATGGTAACTAAATCATAAGACACGTGTTTAAGAAAATATTAATTGCAAACAGAGGCGAGATTGCAGTCAGGATAATGACGACTGCGCGAGAGATGGGAATAAAGACCGTAGCAATTTATTCCGACTTTGACAGATATTCACTCTTCACAAAACTTGCTGACGAAGCATACAGGATCGGCGAACCGCCGTCATCACAAAGCTACCTCCTTGCAGACAAGATCATTGAGATTGCAAAGTCAACGGGAGCTGAAGGAATACACCCGGGCTACGGGTTCCTTTCAGAAAGAGGTTTCTTCGCAAAAATGTGCGAAGACAACGGCATCAAATTTATCGGAGCAAGCCACAAGTCAATTGACCTGCTCGGAAGCAAAACAGAAGCAAAGACACTCGCAATCACCAACAAGGTCCCTGTTGTCCCCGGCACTGAGAAGCCGCTTCAGGACATGGGACAGATCAAGACAATCGCTAAGGAGATCGGATATCCCGTGCTTATAAAGGCTTCCGCCGGCGGCGGCGGCAAAGGCATGAGGATTGTCCGTGAAGAAGCTGACATTGAAAGCGCTTTGAGGACAGCTCAGAGCGAAGCAAAATCTTCCTTCGGCGATGACAGTGTATTCATAGAGAAGTACATTGAATCACCGCGCCATATCGAGTTTCAGATTCTTGCTGATGAGCACGGCAACGTGATCCATCTCGGAGAAAGGGAATGCTCCATGCAAAGGCGGCATCAGAAGATAATAGAAGAAACTCCGTCCGTGATCGTCGATGAGAAGCTCCGCAACGAAATGGGCGAATGCGCCAAGAGGATCGTGAAGGCGGCGGGATATTCGAATGCAGGCACGGTGGAATTCATTGTTGACAAAGACAATAAGTTCTACTTCCTTGAAGTGAATACAAGACTGCAGGTAGAACACCCGATCACCGAACTTCGCACCGGACTTGATCTTGTGAAGGAGCAGTTCCGTATCGCCTGCGGCGAAAAGCTGAGCCTGAAACAGGAAGATGTAACTTTTACCGGTCATACTATTGAGTGCAGGATCTGCGCCGAAGATTCGGAGAACAATTTCATGCCGTCAACGGGAAAGATCAGATATATGAACAGGTTCCTCGGCAACGGAATGAGGGAAGACACGGGGATAGAGCAGGGCGACGAAATTTCCGTATATTATGATCCGATGATCTCAAAGCTCGTCTCGCACGGTGATGACCGCGAAACTGCAATTGACAAGATGAAGCGCTCGCTCAAGCAGTATAAGATAGTCGGCATTAAGACGAACATTCCGTTCCTCTTAAGCCTGCTTGAATGCGATGAGTTCGTCCGGGGTAATTACCATACGCAGTTCATTGAAACAGAATTCCTGAAGAGAGAGAGATCAAATGATTCCCTTCAAGGAAGCAAGCTGGCCGCGGTTGCGCTTGCATCTGCGCTTTACAAAGCCGGCAAAAAACCCGACATGAAAGTCGCAGTTTCCAAAAACGGAAGCGCGAGAAACCTGTGGGCAAAAAGAATAACGGAGAGTTTCAGATGAAAAAATACATAACAACGGTAGAGAATTCCGGGATCAGCGCGGAAACGGAACTTGTGTCCGGGTCCAAAGCTGTGGTGAACGGTGTTGAGTACGAATATGATGTGAAGTTCCTTACGCCGAATGTAATGATACTCAGGATCAACAATGAGAACTTCTATCTTACTTGCGTTGAAGATGATGACGAACTTCTTGAAGTGAACATTGACTCTGATGTGATCAGGCTGTCGTGCAAGAGCGAACTTGACCTGCTTGTGGAAAAGCTTGCAGGCAGTAAGGGTGATTCGAAGGTCAAGAAGGAAGTTTACTCGCCGATGCCCGGCATAATAAAGAAGCTGAATGTTAAGGAAGGACAGCAGGTGAAGAAGGGCGAGGTCTTGTTTGTGCTTGAAGCCATGAAAATGGAGAACGAGATCAAAGCTCAGAAAGACTGCGTGATCAAGAAGATAAATGTGGAGCCCCTGAGTTCAGTCGAAAAGAATGAGCTTCTCATAATGCTTGAGTGATCCGGAATATTTCCGTAACTAAACTGCAGTATAATTGTTTCTGGCTTTTGCTTCGCTTGTAGCGGCAGTTGTGCCGATGTTTGTGTACCTGCTGATAATATGGTTCCTCGACAGGTACGAACGCGAACCTTTCTGGTTCGTGCTTCTGAATTTCTTCTGGGGAGCAACGGGGGCCGTACTGCTCGGAGTGATAGGCAGCATTATCTTTCAGCTTCCGCTTAATGAAATTCTCCGCGCCGTTGCAGACGATAATCCGAATGAGCTCATCAATCTCTCCGGAGCGATTATCACAGCGCCTTTAGTTGAGGAATTTACCAAAGGGATGTTCCTGATGCTTGTTTCAATGAGCAAAAGGTTCGACGGCGGAGTTGACGGAGCAGTACTCGGCGGCGCGATCGGACTCGGTTTCGGGATGACCGAGAACTTCATGTACTTCCTTACCTACGGCACAACTCCGGTGACCTGGCTAACGATCGTTGTGATCAGAACCCTGTTCTCGGCCGTGATGCATTGCATGGCAACCGCCACGTTCGGCGCTTTCATCGGCTACGCAAAGTTCAAGCCGTTCATTCTGAAAGTCATTCTTGTTCCTATCGGATTCTTTCTTGCCGTCTTTCTCCACTTTGCATGGAACCTTGCGGTGAGCTTTGAAGACACTACGGTCTTCGGATTCCTTTTCCTTGTAATGTACATGTTCACTCTTTTTGCGATCTTCCAGATCTCAGTGTACTTCGAAGGGAAAACGATATTACGGGAGCTTCAGGACGAGGCAAGGCTCGGGCTCATTCCAGCCGACCATCTCAATTACCTTCCGTTTGTTTCCAGGAGATTCAGATACGGATGGTGTCCGGAAGGTGTTGACCAGAAAGACTATGTGAAGAAGGCGACCATTCTGGCTCTGCGTAAGAATCAGTATAAGAATACATACGGCTCGCAACAGCTCAGTTACAAGAGAGAGATCGAGAAACTGCGTTATGATATACAGATGATGTTTTACAACGCCACTATTGCATACAGACAGCCGGGAAGCAAAGGCTGACAGCAAGGCCGCGCCTCTCATTCACACCACAATAAATGCATGGATAACAAGAGTCCGCTGACAGAGAGGGTGATCAGAAATTCTTTCTATCAGGTCGCCCTTCAGCTTGTCACTTTCCTCTTTCCGCTGATCCTGACTCCTCTGATCGTATCGGGAATAGGTGACGAACAATTCGGGATCTACGCTCTTGTCCTGGGCTTCATTACTGTGTTCGGCTTGTTCGATTTCAGCATATCTTCTTCATTCGTTGTCTTCCTGTCCAGGCATTTCGAAAACAACGACAGGGAAAACCTGATCTCAACCTTTAACGCCGGGCTGTTTTTCTATGCTCTGTTTTCAATTGTGATTTGCGGTGCGGGTTTACTGCTGAGAGAAAGCCTTCTCTCGGTTCTGAATATTCCGGAGAGCTTCAAAGAGATATCTGTAACTGTATATAACCTGGGCCTTCTCATTTTTCTGGTCAACTCGGTCTTTGCAATTTTCTCTTCTGCACTCATAAGCATGCAGAAGATGTACATCACTTCTGCATCTGGTATTGCCGGCGCATTCCTGAATTTTATACTGACAGTCACAGCGCTTTACTCCGGTTACGGATTAACCGGCATTGTGGCGGCACAGCTTATCACGGCTGTTGCAGTATCTGGGTTCAACGCCGCTTCGGCTTTCAGGCTCATGCCGGGATTAAAAATTTCACCCGCATCGGTAAAGGCATCCTCTCTGAAGGAGATGATGAAATTCGGTTCTCAGATGCAGATCTCCAAGCTTGCAACATTTGCCTCGGAGAAGTATGACGAATTCCTGCTCGCGCATTTTACAAGCCTTGGAAACGTAACTTACTTCAACATTGCTTCAAGGATATCGCGAACCGGCCGGCTGATCCCTTTTCAGATAATTCCTCAGATCGCACCTGTGGCGGCAAGCCTCAAGGCAAGGAATGAAGAGCGCAAGCTTGCAAACCTGTTCGAAGCATCGTCAAGATACCTGACTCTTGCGGCCGCTCCGGTGTTTGTTTTCATCTTCGCATTCTCTGATCTCATCATCAATACATGGATGGGCGAAGGGTTCGGGCTGTCGGCAGACATCCTTAAAGTGCTTGCGGCCGGACAGCTTTTCAATATGGCGTTTTCAGCGCCGGGAAATTCCGTCATCCCGAATACGGGAGAACCCCGGTATCAGATGCATGAAGGCCTGATTAACCTCGCCTTCAACATTGTTCTGAGTTTTCTGCTGATCAAATACTACGGAATACTGGGCGCGGCAATTGGAAGCGTTATCTCCACGCTGATCGCTTCCTCTTACGTCTATTTCCGTTCCGCAAATCACTACGGCAGGGATGTGATGAAAATGCTGACAGGCACTTACATGGTGCCGTTTTCATCCGCGGCAAATGCAGGCATCGTTTCTTTCGCGGCTTACTATGTAGCCGCGCGACTCCTCCATGCACCGTCGGGACGTCCGGAAAATGCCGCTTATCTTGCCGCGGCTCTTGCATTATTCGTCGCAGTGTTTGCAGTTTCTGTGCACAAGACACACTACCTGACCTTCAATGATAAAGTCATGATCTCAAAGATCCTGAGCAGATTGATTCCGCTGAGGAAACTGCTCAGAAGCGAAACCTCTTCTCCCGCGGAATACTCAGGCGGGAAGATAAGCCTCTTCATCGTAACACACGGCAGGCTTGGCATGCTGAGGAAATGCATTGATTCCCTGCTCCCTACTCTCAGGGGCTTCAACTTCGAACTCATCATCATAGACAATGCGTCCGATGACGGCACACCGGAATATCTCAATGAACTCAGCGCGGATCATGCGGAAATCACTGTTGTGAGAAATCCAGCTAACCGCGGAACAAATGCAAAGGCACAGGCGGCTGACATGGCCGCGGGCGAATTCATTGTCGGGATTGACGACGATGTCATAAGCTTTCCCGTAAACTGGTTAAGTGACATGATCAGAGCTTACCGTACAATTCCCGGCATGGGATATCTCGCAACTGATGTAGTTTCGGATGAAACAACAACAGGCGCAAAGCATCCTCCGGAAATGTACATGACGGAAGACTACGGCAACGGAATACGGTTGTCAGTCGGACCCACGGGCGGATGGTGCTTCATGATCTCGCGGAAGGTATATGAAGATGTCGGCAAGCTTCTGACATTCAGCGACCGCATTTTCTTCTCTGAAGACGGTGACTATGTGAACAGGATCAAGAACAAGGGATATAAGTACGGAATTCTTGAAGGAGTTAAAGTCTATCATGCTACCGGTGATTACCACAATAGAGAGTATAAGGCAGTCTTTGATGAAAAATATTCGGATTACAAAAAGGGCAATCCGGCGGGATACAGATTGCGTACTTCTCTAAAGAATCTTGTTTCATACAGGAGAATTCTCCTGAAGATAGACAGCTTATCAAGACAAACGCCGTCATGGTGATCAACTTCGTTGTTCCTGAGCTTGCGCGCACAGGAGGCATGAGAGTAATATTCGAATATGCGAACAGATTTGCCTCTGCAGGCCATGACGTTATGATGTACACTCCTGTGATTCCGTTCTATCCTTACAAAGGACAGATCCGAAGGCACTTCATAAAATATCAGATAGCAAAAGTGCGTGAGTTCAATAAAAGAAACTTCAAACCGCCTGACGACATCTTCCGTTATAACTTTGAGATAAAGTATCTGTGGAGGCTGAACAATTCAACCATCCGTAACTCTGATGCCGTGATAGCTACTTCATGGACAAGTACATATCCTGTAGCGAGGCTGAACGAACGTAAAGGAAGGAAGATTTATCTCATTCAGGATTACGAAGTCTGGAATTCAAGCATCCGGCATGTTGACGACAGCTACAGGTTTCCGATGCAAAGGATCACGGTCTCAAAGTATCTTCAGACACTGCTCATGAATAAATTCGGTTCTGATTCAACCGTGATACCTAACGGAATAGACTTTGACGTGTTCAAACCCGGCGAAAGAAGTTTATCCGGCCCGGGCTCAGTACTGTTTATAGATCATCCTCTGACCAATAAGAACACTGAACTTGCCGTTGAAACTGCAAAACTTATTTACGAAAGATCTCCGGATGTTCGCTTCAGGGCATTCGGCACGGGCAGGTATCATGAATTGCCCGGCTTCATCGAATTCAAGCTGAATCCTTCCGATCACGAAATTGCAGAACTGTACAGAACCTCCGATATCTTCCTCTACACCAGCACACATGAAGGCTTCGGACTTCCGCCTGCGGAAGCAATGGCCTGCGGCTGTGCGGTAGTTGGTACAAACGCAGGAGCATTTCCCGATTTTTCCGTGAACGGGAAGTCCTCCTTTATCCCTGATGAGTTCACACCGGAAAGCTTTTCGAAAGCCGTGGAACAATTGCTTTCAGACGGAATTTTACTGCGCAGAATTTCAGAAGAAGCAGTTAGGTCAATACGTTCACACCTTGACTGGAACAGGTCGGCTGAACAGTTTCTAAATGTAATTTCCGCATGAACAATGTAAATGATCTTACTTCGGTAATTGTCGTAAACTACAACACAGGCGACATCATGCGGGAGTGCATTGAATCTCTGTATGAATTTGAAGACCCGGAGAAGTTTGAACTTATAATAGTTGACAACAACTCTCCGGACAACTCAGGAGAGATCGCTGAGCAACTTGCAGATCGGTTTCCGAATGTGAGGACTGTTCTCAACACGGAGAAAGTGAGTTTCTCCGAAGCAAACAATATCGGATTCACTCATGCCCGCGGAGAGTTCATTCTCATAATGAATCCCGACATCATTTTCACAATGCCGTGCTTTGAGAGTCTGAAGTATTCACTTCGCACTTCCGGCTTCGGAGCTTTGTCGCCCCTGCTTATCGGAACTGACGGAAAATTTCAGCGGGACTACTTTCAGAGATATCCCGGAATGATTCAGTTCGTTTGTTTCTACTCCCTGTTCGCAAAGCTCTTCTGCCGGTCGGAAAGACTTCGGGGAAAGTATCTTCACAACGGCAGTATTGACGAGAATTCCGGAAGGCTTGAAACCGCCGAACAGCTTCCGTGTGCTTTCTATTTTATAACTCATGAACTGTTCCGGAAGACAGGCCTGATGGACCCGGCATTCAGACTATTCTTTGAAGATGTTGACCTGAGTTACAGGATGTCAGAGTTTCGGCCTCTTGCAGTTGACACTTCTTTGAGGGTAACTCATCTCGGCGGAAGCAGTTTCAAAAGAGAAGATGACTATTGGGTTTACGGAAGGTTCATTATTGGAATGCTCACTTTCTTCAGAAAACATTATTCTCGCACGAAGTACGTTACCCTGAAGGTTCTTGCAAAACTGAATTCAAGAATGATACTTCTATCCGAAAGTATTCTCAACCTCACCGGCAGGAGCGATCAGTACAGGATCAGAAAGCACAGGTATTTTCTTAAGCAGTTGAAAGATGAGAGCTGAACGGCCACACATTTTTCAGTCTTTCAATTCAATACTGTCCTAAATCATTTATTCAGATGAATGTTTAATGACAATTGAATATTTTTGAACCAAATGCATTCAAAAAAGATCGGGGTGTTCGGCGGATCATTCAATCCTCCGCATATTGCACACAAGATCGCCTCGGAATATTGCCGTGATGAGCTCGGGCTTGATAAGATGATTGTAGTGCCTGCCGGAAATCATCCGCTGAAAGAGTCTGCTGATGCAAATCACAGACTGGCAATGACCCGGCTCGCATTCGGAGGCGATGATGATTACATGGTGAGTGATATTGAGGCAGTCAGTGAGGGTGGGAAGAACTACACGGTTGATACGCTTCAGAAGCTTAGGATGCAAACAGGAGGGGAAGCCGAGCTGTATCTGCTCATTGGCGCGGACAATCTCGTTCAACTTCACAGATGGAAAGACCCGGAAAGATTATTTGACCTCGCCAAAGTTGTCGTAATGCTGAGGCCCGGCGCGGATGTTTCTGATGCAGATGAGAAGTACTTGTCCGGATCGTTGACAGTTAAGATTCCTCAGCTTGAGATATCATCTTCTGAAATAAGGAATAGAATTGCGGAAGGCAGATCAGTAAAGTACATGACAGATGAAGCAGTATTGAATTATATCCGGGAACACAATCTTTACAGATGAACAATGCTGTCAATATACGTCTTCATCTGAATTCATCATCCGGTAACCAAAAGGACAAGGTCAAATGAATGAAGAAAATCCGGTAACTCAGGAAGTAACCGCACCCGTTCAGCTTTCGGTTGGTGAGGCAATAAGCGGCACGCTGACGGAGCCGTCGGAAACATTTGAAACAATTGCGGCAACACCGCGGAGGAACTACTGGCTTGTGCCTGTGCTGATCACAATAGCATTGTCACTCGTATCCACATTCCTTTTCATGGGAGACGCCGAGCTTGTGCAAAGCGTTATGGATAAGCAGAAGTCAAAGCTGGAAGCCGATTTTGACAAGAACGTGAAAGAAGGCAAGATGTCGCGTGAGGAAGCGGACAAAGCGCTTGACAGCATCAATCCTGAAAGTTCTTTTTTCAAAATTGCCGGCTTTGGCGGCGCAGTGGTCGGTCCGTTCCTGATTTTGTTCATACTAAGTGTGGTCTATATGGTTGTGCTCAAGATAAGCAGAGCGGAATTTGATTTCGGCAATGTGCTGAATGTAGTGGGCCTTTCTATGGTGGTTGGGGCAATTGGCAATGTACTCGGAATGGTGATCTCAATTCTGATGGGCAGAGTTACAGGAGTAGGTCTTGGAATACTCTTCAGTGAAGAAAGCGTAGGAACTCAAATGTTCTCACTGCTGTCCAAGATAGATATTTTCCAGATCTGGTTCTACCTGTTGGTTGCAATCGGGCTAAGCAAGATAGCGCGAATTTCTATCGCAAAATCGGCCGGCATAGTGTTCGGAATATTCATTGTTTACGCATTAGTGTTCTCGTTTATATAGTTCAATCATCAGGAACAACTTCCGGAGCCTTGCCGCGGACTCCTGATTCCGCAATGGAAACTATTTATTTACGAAGTAACTACTTCATTTGGCGCAGTCTGAACTCCCCTTACTGAGGTTGTCTCAAAACCTGTCATTAGAAATGATTATTTTTGCGGAAACAAAATCT